>CAINWE010000260.1 GCA_903854365.1 Oligoflexia bacterium | reverse complement strand
TTGCAGTTGAAGAATTGAATCGAGCGGGAGGAGTTGCTGGTAAAAAGGTCGAGTTAGTTGCTTTAGATGATCAAGGACAACCCAGTGAAGCCGTGTCCGCGGTTCAAAGTTTAGTGAATCAGTATGGCGTCCGTGCGATTTTGGGGGAAGTAGCGAGTACGATCAGTTTGGCAATGGCCCCCGTCGCACAGCAACTCAAGGTCCCGATGCTTTCTCCTTCATCCATTAATTTAAAGTTGACGGAGGTGGGCGATTATATTTTTAGAGTTTGCTTTGTCGATCAATTTCAGTCGAAGGTGATGGCTCAGTTTGCATTGAATCACATCCGCGCTAAAAAGGCGGCAGTTCTGGTGGATCTGAAAAGTCATTACAGCCGGGATTCTTCGAGGATCTTTGGTGAGTATTTCGGGCAAGGAGGTGGAAATGTGGTTGTTTCACAAAATTATTCTACCGGTGACTTTGATTTTAGACCTCAACTGACGGCGATTCGAGCGGCTGAGCCGGATATGATCTTAGTTCCTGGGTATTATCCCGAAATTGGGTTGATCTCCCGACAAATGGCAGAACTCGGTATGAAGACCCCTTTGCTGGGGGGGGATGGTTGGGATTCTCCCAGATTAGCTGAAGTCGGTGGTCAAGCTCTGGTAGGGTCTTTCTTCGTCGGGCATTTCTCACAGGAGCATCCTGCTGTTCAGGTGCAAGAGTTTGTTAAAGCGTATCGATCCCATTATCGCGGGAGTGCTCCTGATGGGCTGGCAGCACTGGGTTATGATGCTGCCAGGCTCTTGGGTGAAGCGCTAAGAAAGACGTCTGGATTAGGTGGACCGGACCTTCGAAAAGCGATTGCGATGACCCGGGATTTTCCCGGAGTAACAGGAAGAATTACTTTAGGGTCTGATCGTAGCGCGATCAAATCGGCTGTCGTATTTGAGATTTTAGCTGGGGGTAAGTTCAAAGCTGCTGCCTGGATGAGCCCTGATTAAGGGGAACGTCGCATTCCGCTCACTGCTCAGGTCCCTGATCCTTTAAATTCGAAATTCTTAAATCAGGATTTAAAGAGGTTGAAAACTTTACCCAGATTTTTTTTCCCTTCAGTCGGCTCGTGAAGCCGATCTGAGTAGAGGGAGACGTACCAGAAGTAGTTTCTCGCGATTGAGCTGACATACTCTCGCGTTTCCTTGAAAGGAATGAGATCAAGAAAGAGCGCGCGATCTTTGACGGGGTATCGTTTCAGCCATTCTTCGACCCGTTTTGGCCCAGCGTTGTAGGCGGCTAGGGCGAGTTCTGCATCTCCCCCATAGCTTTTCATTAAGTTTGAGAAATAGCGGGAGCCTACTTCGAGGTTGAGTTTAGGATTATAGAGTTGGTTCGGGCTTCTCAGTTTAAAAAAACGACGGGCTGTTTTTGGCATGACCTGCATGAGTCCCATTGCCCCCGCCGGGCTTCTTGCTCGAGTATTAAAAGCGCTTTCTTGGCGGATGAGAGACAGGAGAAGCATGGAGTCGAGAGTGCCGGTTTGGTTGCCTTGAGTGAGGTTTGAGTGATGGGGATAAAACAGTTGGAGCGCTGACCTAGAAATGAGGTTCGGATCTTCTCGAAATACCGAGCTGAGGAGTTTGAATTGCCGAATCGACTCATCCACCTGGTCGTAAAGGGCTGCGACGTAGAGCCTAAATCGAGCTGGAGTCTGATCGATTTGGGAGTCGAGTTGAGTCAGTAAGTCCTTCGCATAGCGCGGTTCTTTGAGTTTGATTAATGCTTCAATGGCTCGCATGCGGGTGTTGAGCGCCGGATTGTCTTTGAGTCTGATTTGAACGGGTGAGTCGCTCTTTGAGGAATACGTCGGGCCTGAAGGGGTTGTGTCAAATTGAGTGAGAACGGTTTGGAGGCTGAAGGGGTATCTTTGGCTGAGAGCCTTCCTAGATTTCGTCATTAGATCAGGTTTCTTGAGTTGGACACCACATTGATATTGCCAGAAGAGAGCGCGAGGACCAAGATCAGTAGTAGGTGTTGAGTGCTCGGTGAGGAACTCCAAGTGTGGGAGTGCTTCATAACAATGATTATCCCAAATTTTAAGTAGGCTGAGGCGGAGCCTGATTTTGAGAGAGGCTTCATTGACTTGAGGCTGGCATTTTGCTGCTTTCTCGTAGAGCTCGATTGCCATTTGCTTGGCCGACTCATCAGGTAGGAATTCTTCTGTCTTATAACCGAGCAGCCAGTTGAGTTCAGGTGTTGAGCAGTGAGAAGATTGCAGAACTTGTTTGGCCAAGGGTTCCAATTGAGAAACGCTTTGAAGTCGTTTGAAAGCTTCCCGGAGTTCTTCTTCGGTAAGAGGTTCAATTTTTTCTAGACTCCCGGTGCGAAGCCACTCAGCATGCTTTTGGCTATTTCGTTTGAGCAGATTTTTGTTTTGCCTGTGGTGTTTTTGCGTTTGTGCAGGATTGAGCTGGAGTTCGGCAGTTTCGAGGCAAAAGGGGGTGTTCTCAGGGTGGGGTGTGCAACTTTTTAGGATCTCGCTTTTTAAGCGGCTAACTCCTGGTCTTTTTCGAAGTTGCAAGTATTGCTGGGCGCGAGTGAGTAAGTTTTGATTTTCAGGGGCGGAGTCAGCGTTAATTCCTAAGTAACCCTGCACAGCATCGGACAATGTTTTTTCGGGAATGGTGGCAATGGTGGCAGAGGTCGTCCCTGTTTGGGAGTTTTCTGTCGCTGGTGTCTGGATCGCCGTGGCGGAAGGAGGTGTGAGTGGCGTAACCGCTGCAAAAGTAGGGCTCGAAAAAACAAAGCAGAGAGTAAAACGGAAGGTTGTCCTGCGGATGCCTCGGACGAGGGTGTGAGGAGTTTGTGTTCTTAAGACTTGCAAGAAGCAGTGGAGTGGATTCATTGGGTTTCCCTTGGGGTTCGCGACCGATTCGTATAAATTCTAACATCGCTTCAAGAGATTGGAAATGAGGTATTGATTGATCAGTCAGTTAGCGCTATAAAGATTTCTCTGTTCAGTTTTCCTGGCTGGGTAGCTCAGATGGTTAGAGCGGCGGATTCATAACCCGTAGGTCGGCAGTTCGATCCTGCCCTCAGCCACCACTCCTTTTTAGCGTCAGGGGTTCACCCTGAATTCGTCCTATCTTTTTAAGAAACTCAACCTCTTCCGAAATCGAGTCTGGCTGGGTTGGGTTAAATGGCCATAAGTAAGTTAAAAATTGCCCATCCAGATCTAGAAATGAAAAGCGGATGAGTCGTGTTCGGTTCCGAGAAGGGTGCCAATTGAGGAGATAATTTCCTGGCTTGGCTAAGCGAAATGCACCTTCGATTGTTTCTATTTTGAGATGATTGGGGATACTTCGAAGGAATGGGGTTAATTCTCTGTTTTGCTCTTTCATGGAGGAAGTGGGCGGAGCTGCCTTGTTTTTTAGAAATTGGATTGCGGCTAGAAATTGCTGCGAATCAATACGCTCCAGTGGATTTGGATTAAGTGCCGCAATCAAGAGTTGATGAATAGATTGGTAGGGACCTTGAGTGAGTTTGTAGAGGTAGCCAGGAAGATGCAATTGCTGGCATCGCCACAGCTCGAAGGGTCGTTGAATGGTGTAGCAGCCGTGGTGCCATTGGACCTCACTGGGTCTGAGGATTTCTGAAGCGACATTCGCTAATGAAAAAACGTCAGCTTTCAGTGCTGCCTGAATTTGTTGGTTCATTTTTTTTTCTGAGTTCGGGATTTCAGAGTCTAACCAGCCGGATATGCCGAAAGTAAAGTGGTTTGCTAAGAGCTCAGGCGCAATAAAAGGGAGGGTGCCTCCAAAGGGACGTTTTTTTCCTGCCTGCAATAATTCACGGGGGGAGTAGGACAGGTCAAAGTCGGTGAGAACGAGTTCTTCGGGTGTTCCCAGTTCGCCGGAAAGGAGGAGGTTTTCTTCCTTGATGTCGCCGTGGCAAATTTCTTTCTCATGTAACGAGACTAAACCTTCTCCGACCTGTTCGAGGAGTTTGAGTCGGGTGAATAGGGGGAGGTGATTGAGGGAGCCGGATTTGAGTGGCGTATACGCCTTCTGAAGGATGAATTTGGGCTCGACATGCACTGTGTTGACGAGTCCGTTTGAGTGAGTCGATTGGGCGAGGATTTGAAATATTTTTTGTTCATTCTCGATAGAGTGCTTTTTGTTGCTGAATCCAAGGCGAGGTAGGCCCAGAGCAAGTCTTTGCCAGTGAGGGTATGTAAAAACTTCATAAACCGTCTTGCTGGCCCCCCGACCAATGGGATCAAGCCGGGTTTGAATCATCAGCTGATTCAAAGATGGGACGTATAGGAAATAGATCAAATGTGGAATTCCTTGCTCATTGGAAATGGAAAGAGGGGGAATAGGTTTGTGCGGTTTTTTCCAGTCTGGGAGATGGGATTCAATATACTGCGTGATGCGGAGGAGCTCAGTCAAGGAAGGCTCAAAGGAAAAGATGGGCTTGGGGTTGAATAGTGTTCCAAGAAGGGATGCCTTGAACGTTCCTGAAATCACGGAGGCCTCGGATTGACTTGATTTTTTGAGATTCTCTAGCGCCTCCAGATATCGCTGGTTGAGTGCGTTGAGCTCTCTGCAGTCGGTTCTGTCGTCGCAAAACGGAGCTGTTTTTTCTAGGATCAGCTTGGTCTCATGGATTTCCTCGCTGATTTTGAGAGAGAGAGTTTCTAAAGGAGGGGCGAGAGCGGGAATGGAAGAGAGCGGGTTCTTCGTTGGGTTGAGGTTGGGGATGAGGTCGGGGCTCGCCAGGCTGAACGGAACGCTTACTAGGAAAAGGAGTGCAGCGTACCCTGCTCCGATTGAAACACTAAGAATGCGGTGCCTTAAAGTAGGTCTTGTTTTACGATCGATCGGTCGGGTTACTTTTAAAGTCAGTTTTCTTGCTTGCATGAATTTGGTCTCCCCCCGAGATCCGATATTCTATTTGTGCTACTTGAAATAGAACTAAGGCGGTTTGGTTGATATTTCAAGAAATATCCGGGCGTGTACTTTGATCTAGAATTTGGTAGACGGTCCTTTATGGAAGGACCTCAGAGTGCTGCGCGCAAGCGCTACCCTAAGATGAGCCCTGTAGGGGGGCGCCTCATTCGGCAGGTGATTCAATTATTTCGCACGAGCGGCCTCTCTTTACCTTTAGATTCGCATATCCTCATCGCGGTATCGGGGGGTTCCGACTCCGTGGCATTGGCCCACTTAATGCTCAAGTATGGTCGAAAGCTAGTTCAGCGATCAAGGGTCTCGCTGCTGCATATTAACCATCAGTGGCGCGGGCTTCAATCAGACGAGGAGGAGCTTTTTGTGGAGAGGTTAGGGCGGCTTTGGGGTGTTCCCGTGATTGTCCGACGGATTGCCCCGCCTCATCCGGATTGCAGTCAATCCTGGGAGGAGGTCGCTCGGACGGCTCGCAAAGAAGTCTTTGCGGAAGAAGTGAAAAAGCTCGGAGCGGCTCGGATTTTTACGGCCCATCATGCGGATGATCTAGCTGAGACTGTCTTGTGGCGAATTCTCACAGGTACGACGGATACTCACGGCGGGGGGATTTGCTTTCAGACTAATCTTGAGATTCGGCCGTTCCTGAATTCGAGAAAAAAAGATATCCGGCATTATTTGGCCGAGCAAGGTCAGGAATTTCACGAAGACCCAACCAACAGCGAAGACCGGTTTCTTCGTGCTCGGATGAGAAAAGTGTTAATGCCAGAGATCGAGAAACTTTTTCCGAAAAGTATTGATCGTTTGGTGAATCTCGCTATGCTAGCACAGCAGCAGAATGGGAGACCGTCGAAGGTGGACTCCTCCGAGCATCCATCGGAGGGCCAGGAGTTTGAGGTGCTCCCTTACGCGGCGCTCTTCCAGTCGAGTGGCTTGCATGTCCGAAGAAAACATTTTGATGCGATTCGGGCCAAACTCAAGGTGGATAGCCACTGGCGTGGGCAGATTCATCTGCCCGGCGGTTGGAGACTGAGTCGTCAGGGAGCGCAGCAAGGCTTGGATGACTGTTGGACATTAGAAAAGACCAAGCGTTGAAATCAGCCTTTAAAGGTAGCGGAAGTTGTTGTCTTAAAATTGATTTTGCCTTTCTGTTTGTGTTACCGTGTTTAAACGAGAGGGTTGGATTATATAAATGAAGCCATCGCAGAAAACAGTAGCCCTGTGGCTAGTCTTAATTCTTCTGTTCGCGAGTCTCTTTAAAGTTTTTGATACGGGAAACCGGCATCGTCGCGAGATTAAATTCAGTGAGTTTGTGCAATATGTACGAGACGGCAAGGTCTCCGACGTCACTTTTAGAACGGACAACATCATTGTTGGAAATTTTAAAGATTCTGGGCCGGACGGGCGGAAGTCTTTTGAGACCGTTGGTGACACATTGAATCCCAAGTGGTCCGAGGTTTTAGAAAAGAATAATATTATTCCTAATTATGAGCGCGCTGAGCGTACTCCCATTTGGCAGCAAGCGTTGATTTCGTCTTTCCCCATGCTCCTTTTGCTCATGGGGGTGATCTTCGTGTTTATGCGCCAAATTCAGGTGGGTGGCGGTAAAGCGATGTCGTTTGGCAAGAGCAAGGCTCGTCTGCTGACCGAATCGAATAATCGAATCACTTTCAAGGACGTTGCAGGAGCAGATGAGGCGAAGCAAGAAGTTGAAGAAATTATCGCCTTCTTAAAGGACCCGAAAAAGTTTACCCGTTTGGGAGGGCGAATTCCGAAGGGGGTTCTACTTATGGGCTCACCGGGCACTGGCAAGACTTTGCTTGCAAAGGCGATTGCCGGGGAAGCGGGTGTCCCGTTCTTTTCTATTTCAGGATCTGATTTCGTAGAAATGTTTGTAGGCGTCGGCGCTTCGAGGGTCAGAGATTTATTCGAGCAGGGTAAAAAGCACGCCCCTTGTATTATTTTTATCGATGAAATTGATGCTGTCGGCCGTCACCGGGGAGCAGGTCTGGGTGGAGGACATGACGAAAGAGAACAAACCCTCAATCAATTATTAGTCGAGATGGACGGCTTTGAGTCTAATGAGGGTGTGATTCTTGTGGCAGCCACCAACCGCCCTGATGTGTTAGATCCCGCCCTGTTAAGACCGGGCCGGTTTGACCGTCGGGTAGTCGTTTCGCCACCGGATTTACGGGGCCGTGAAGCTATTTTGAAGGTGCATACTCGCAAAACGCCTCTGTCCTCGGATGTGGATTTGGCAGTGATTGGGCGAGGTACCCCTGGTTTTTCTGGTGCAGACCTCGAGAATCTGGTGAATGAGGCTGCTTTGCTCGCGGCTCGCGTGAATAAGAAATTTCTTGAAATGATTGATTTCGAGCAGGCTAAAGATAAGGTTCTGATGGGTGTAGAGCGTAAGAGCATGCTGTTGTCTGACAACGAAAAGC
>CAINWE010000259.1 GCA_903854365.1 Oligoflexia bacterium | reverse complement strand
GGGTCACGCGTGCACCCTAAGCTGAGCAGACCCGGTGCGACGGTTAAGAAGATAATAAGAACGAGGTTGTGAGGCAATCTTGAGGTCGTCATAGCTTCCTAATCCTTGAGTAATTCGGAGTGGACGTTGATTTCCGCATTTTTTTTGAGTTTAGAGATATATTTTTCAAAAGCTTCTGTTTTTTTCTCTTCTAATACGAGGCGCTTGACTTGATTGGGGTCGATTTCGTTCCAGGGTTTGATCCCCGTGAGCTGGATGATCTGGTATCCAAAGGGGGTTCTAACGATGTCACTGATGCTTCCAGGTACTTTGAGCTGGAGCGCAGTAGCGTAATAAATCGGATCTAGGCGTTCCGCAGGTTGGTAGTCAATATCCCCACCCATCGGAGCGGCGGGGCCCTCTGAATAGAGTTGTGCGATTTTTGAAAAATTTTTGTTTTTTTTGAGCTCTAGTTGAATTTTTTTGATCTTTTCAAAGGACTTTTTTTGCTCGAGCTCATCAGCATGTGGTGAGAGCGTGATTAAGATATGACTAGTGCGCAGCGTTGGGGACTTTAGGTAGCGTGCCTTTGCCTCATCGTTTGACACGGAGAGATGTTCAATCTCTGATGCTAATTGCCTATCGATAAGTGCGTTGAAGAGTACTGTATTCATACGATCCGCAATTTCAGGGTTTTGATCTAAAGCCTGTTTTTTTGCTTCGTAAATTCCTAGTTCTCGCTTGATTAGGTCGTCGAGAACGGCTTTTTTTGTTGGAGCGCCCAGAGGGAAATATTTTAGATTTTCCTGATATTTCCGATTGAATTCTTCTAGGGTGATTACTTTTTTATTAATCACTGCCAGCTCGGTCTCAGCTTGCATGGGTCGACAAAAAAGAGCTGTGATGATTTCAATCAATAAAATCCTGCGTTGCATTGCACGATATAAAAGTTTTGTCATGAGTGCACCTGTTGTTGGCGGTTAACCCGTCCCCGTGTGCCTAGCGTGCGGGTTACCCTTAGTTTCGAATCTAGGAAGCGCCCGCGGAAAAATCTTGGGAGAGCTTTTCCAAGGCAAAGAATAGATCCTGGATCGATGAGACTGTCAATTGCACAATGAGCTTTGAGTCGGGAGTGAGTTGATAGCGCTCGGAGTGGGACGAAAGGAGGGCAACGGTGCGCACCGGATCAAAGGAGCTTTCTTTGCCAGGGAGCAGCGAAATCTTGTCGGCTCCTACAGTGAGTGCATCGACTCCTAGTTTTTTGAGTTGAAGTTTAACGCGAATGAGCCAAATGAGGTTTTGAGCCTCTGGAGGAAGGGATCCGAAACGATCTCTGACCTCTTCCTCGAGGGAGTCAATTGTAGTCTCTTGCTGAGAGGCCGACAGGCGTCGATAGAGTGAGAGTCTTTGGCGGACATCCGGTACGTAGTCTTCAGAAAAATAGGCAGGGAAAGGGGTTCGTATTTCGGGTTCCTTGCGGTTGATTTCAGGATTGACGGGCTGGTTCTGAAGCTCGCGAATTGCCTCTTCTAAGAGCTCCATAAAGAGCTCGAATCCGACGGCTCCGATGTTGCCTGACTGTTGAGGTCCAAGGAGGTCCCCGCCCCCTCTGATTTCTAAATCATGAGAAGCAATATTAAAACCACTTCCGAGTTCTACAAATTTTTGTATCACTTCTAATCTGCGGAGGGCATCGTTTGATAACAGCCCTTCTTCTGGAATAAAGAGATACGCATAGCCACGCTGCTGTCCTCGGCCGACGCGTCCCCGAACTTGGTAGAGCTGTGCCAATCCTAGGTTGTCTGCACGCGTAATTAGGATGGTATTGGCGGTAGGTAGGTCAAGGCCAGACTCAATAATCGTGGTGGTTACGAGTACGTTCGCAGCACCTTGGTAAAAGGAGGCAATCGTTTTTTCGAGGACTGATTCTTCCATTTGGCCGTGCGCGACGATGACTTGAGCTGAGGGCACGAGCTCGCGCAGACGATTTGCAGTTTTCTCAATGGTCTGTACCCGGTTGTGCAGGAAAAAAGTTTGTCCGCCTCTGGCTAGTTCAAATTCAATCGCCTTTTTTACAACGGATTCATCGTATTTGGAGACAAAGGTACGGATAGGTAAACGATTTACGGGCGGGGTATTGATGAGACTGATGTCCCGCAGTCCTGATAGGGACATGTGGAGTGTACGAGGAATAGGAGTCGCAGTCAGGGTTAACACGTGAGTATTGAGTTTGAAGGTTTTTAATTTCTCCTTATGTTCCACTCCAAAACGGTGTTCTTCATCGATGATCAAAAGTCCTAAGTCATTGAAGCTCACATCACGCGAAAGAATTCGGTGGGTTCCGATAATAATATCAACTCTTCCCGACGCTAGCGCTTGAAGGATGTCTTTTTGCTGTCGGGCTGATTTAAATCGCGTGACTGATTCGATCACAATAGGATCATCTTTCATTCTGGCCTTGAAGGTTTGCTCGTGTTGTAAAGCGAGAATGGTCGTCGGTACGAGGACTGCGACCTGCTTACCTTCGCTGACTGCTCGAAACGCTGCGCGGATAGCTACTTCTGTTTTTCCGTAACCCACATCGCCGCAAATGAGGCGGTCCATCATTTGGCCTGATTCCAAATCATTTAAGACCGCGCGGATCGCTTTGATTTGATCCGGAGTTTCGTTAAACGGGAATTTTTCTTCGAAAAGCAGGTAGTCCGAGTCAGGGGGAGAAAAACGAATCCCAGGGCGCATTTTTCTTTCGGCGTACAGCTGAAGCAGGTTGATGGCGAGTTTTTTAGCTGAATCCTGCGCCTTCTCCTTAGCCACCGCGAACTGCTGACTCCCTAAGCGGTCGAGTTTTGCTTGGTCCCCGGCACCCACGTATTTCTGCACCAAGTTTAATCTGTAAATAGGAAGATAAAGTTTGTCTTTGCCGGCATATTCCAGCTGAAGAAAGTCGCTTGGAGCGCCCGAAAGTGTGAGTCTGATGAGGCCGTGATATTGACCGATACCATGATCTTTGTGAACGACGTAATCGCCCGTCATGAGGTCGGAAAGCGATTGGATCTCTGACCAACTTTCTGAGTTTGAAGTCGGCTCTCGAATTTTCTTGGCTGTTGAGGTTTGTGGCTCCCTTCGGCGGAAAATTTCATCTTCAGTGAGTAGGGTAATGCCGTCCGCAGTCCATTCAAATCCGCTTGAAACTGTTCCGAGTACGAGGTTAACGACTGATTGAAAAATTGGAAGTTGAGTACGATTCGGAATACCTCGTTCAGCGAGTAAAACTTTAAATCTT
>CAINWE010000258.1 GCA_903854365.1 Oligoflexia bacterium | reverse complement strand
CCCAAAGGTGCGACCCGTGTGTAGCCGGATGGCTGCCCCGACAGCGTAGCCGCTGTAGCGCGAATAAGATCTAGAGCGGGCTAATTTAGCGAGTTCGTAGAGCTCTTGCACGGCTTCTGGGGCTTCATGGATTTTGAGGGTCACAGTAGGTTTCAAGCGTTCGTTTTCCCTTTTTGGGTAAGTTTGGGCAAAGTATTTAAGATTAAATTTTTCATTTTTTCTGCCGTTTGTGCAGAGGTGTCCATGACTTCTTGGTGGCTAAGTTTGTGGGGCGAGAGGCCGGCGGCCAAATTCGTGATGCAACTGACGCCTGCCACTTGAACGCCGAGGTGATTGGCAGCGATGCTTTCTGGGACCGTCGACATACCGACTGCATCGGCTCCGAGGGTTCTGAGCATGCGAACTTCTGCCGGAGTTTCATAAGTGGGGCCGAGGAGTCCTGCATAAGTGCCGGTGTGGAAGTTGATCTTGAGCTCCTCAGCGGTTTTTTTGAAGGCTGCCAAGCAGCCTCGATGGTAGGCCTCGGATAAGTCGGGAAATCGTGGACCAAGTTGGCTCAGATTCGGGCCCCTGAGTGGGTTGTCACCCATGAGGTTGAGGTGATCTTCAATGAGCATGACGTCCCCTGGGCGAAAGCGGGTGTTGATGCCTCCGGCTGCATTGGTGAGTACCAGGCTATGGATCCCTAAACCGCAAATCGTGCGGGTCGGAAATACGACATCCTCCATGGAGTGTCCTTCGTAGAGGTGAAAGCGGCCCTGGAGCAAAACGACTGGGATTTGGTTAATCTTGCCAATGACCATTTTGCCGGCATGGCCTTCAACGGAAGGGTTGTGAAAGTGGGGGATTTGTGAATACGGGATTGTGACTGCTTCAGTCGCTAGTTCGGCAATAGATCCTAATCCTGAGCCCAAAATGAGGCCAATTTCAGGTTGGATCTTGGAGTGTTGTTGGATCACTTCGACGGCTTCTCTGATTTTCTTGTAGATCGTATTCTGTTGCATACATAAATCCTTAACGACTGCTCGGGTTATTTTTTAATTTGTTCAAAAATGAGTTTAGGAACGGGTTTTTTCGCTGCTGAAATTTCGATGGCACGAGTGAGTTCTTCCAGGATGGGCTCAAGCTGGGTCTCTTCTTTCGCGTAGAGGGTGACTAAAGGCTCGCCTGATTTGATTTTATTGCCAAGCTTATGATGAAAAGTTAGTCCTACGGTGGGATCGATTGGGTCGGAAGCTCTTTTTCTGCCACCCCCGAGTTCAATCAGGATCCGGCCCAGGGACTCGGTGTTCATTTTGACGAGGTACCCCGATTTTTTTGCAACCCAGGATTTGCGCTGGGGTGCGAGGGGGATTAAGTTCGGGTCTTGAATGGCTTCGAGATTACCGCCTTGAGTTTGCACGAGTTGTTGGAATACTTTCCAGGCGCTCCCATCCGTGAGGCGACTGTGCGCAAGTTTTCGGCCTTCAGAGAGGTTTTTTGTGATTTTTCCGACTTCTAGCATTTGGGCGCAAAGCTGAATGGTGAGTTCTTTCAAATCGGCGGAGCAGAGGTCGGCTTGCTTTTGATTTTTTAAGATTTCGATGGATTCCTTGACTTCAATTGCGTTGCCAGCGGCATAGCCGAGCGGCTGATTCATGTTACTGAGAATGGCTCGGGCTGGGAGTCCCATGATTTTTGCGACTTGAATCAGAGTCTTAGCTAAAGCTTGTCCCTGTCGCTGAGTTTTCATGAAAGCCCCATTGCCAATTTTGACGTCGAGTACGAGGGCATCGGCGCCTTCGGCAATTTTTTTCGAAAGGATTGAAGCAGTAATCAGTGGGATGCACTCAACCGTGGCAGTCACATCCCGGAGGGCGTAAAGTTTTTTGTCTGCCGGGCAGATTTGGCTAGTTTGGCTGGTCATTGCACAGCCGACCCGGGATAGTGTCTCTGTAAATTGCTCCCGAGTGAGCTGAATATTAAAGCCTGGAATCGATTCGAGTTTGTCTACTGTCCCGCCGCTATGTCCGAGTCCTCTACCGGACATCATGGGAACTTTTAAGCCGCATGCAGCAGCGAGCGGAGCTAATATCAAAGAAACCTTGTCCCCAACTCCGCCGGTGGAGTGTTTGTCTACCTTAATGCCTGGAACTGTCGTTAAATCGTATCTCTCGCCGCTATTGAGCATGGCTTCAGTCAGGGCGACCGTTTCGTTCAACGTCATCCCTCGAAAGTAAGTGGCCATCAAAAATGCGCTCGCTTGATAGTCCGCAACTCTCCCGTCGGAGAGACCCTGAATCAAGTCGAGGATTTCCTGTTTTTCTAACTCTTTGCCGTCACGCTTTTTCTGAATGATCCAACTCGGCGAACTTTTCATGGAGCGCTCAGGAGGTTGAGGAATGAAGTTCCAGTGAGCTGAGGATCTTGAATCGTTGCTCCGAGAAGGGCGTGGCTGACCGTTGCTCCGACGTCGCCGAAGCTGGAGCGAGTCCCTAAGGGGATCGGAAGCGAAGAGAGGCCGGTGTTGCTGGGTGTGTAAGCTAAGAGAGGGATGTATTCACGGGTGTGATCCGTGCCTCGGTAGGTCGGGTCGTTTCCGTGGTCGGATGCAATGATGACTAGGTCGCCCGGGTGAGTTGAGCTTTGAATTTCCGGGAGCGCCCGGTCGAATTCCTCGAGGGCGTGACCAAATCCTACGACATCCCTGCGGTGTCCATAGAGCATGTCAAAGTCGATCAGGTTACAGAAAATCAGACCGTGCGATACAGTTTTCATTTGTTCGATGAGAACTCGGATTCCGTCGGTATTGCCTTGAGTGTCGATGTTCCTTTGAATCCCTTGAGCAGCATAAATATTTGAAATTTTTCCGACTCCGAGAGTCGGGATTCCGGCGCGAGTGAGGTGATCGAGGTAGGTTTCAGAGGGGGGGAGTTGGGCGTAGTCTTTTCTGTTATAAGTTCTTTGAAACGGTTTTCCTTGCTCCGGATTGCCAATGAAGGGGCGTGCGATGACCCTTCCAATCTGGAGTTCGTCACAGAGGACCCGAGCCGATTTGCAGATTTTGTAGAGTTTCTCTAGACCAAAAAACTCCTCGTGAGCGGCGACTTGCCAAACGCTATCGGCGCTTGTGTAGAGGATAGGCTTGCCGGTCTTGATATGTTCGGCCCCGAGCTCCTCTAGGATAGTGGTGCCGCTTGCGGAACAATTGCCCAAAATACCGGGGAGGTGGTTTTCCCGAACCCAGCGATCGACGATTTCCTGCGAAAAGCCATTGGGGAAAGTGACGAAGGGTTTTTTGACCACGAGGCCTGCCATTTCCCAGTGACCTGAAGTCGTGTCTTTGCCTGCAGATAGTTCGCATGCTTTTCCGAAGGCGGCTTGAGTTGGGCCTCCTTGAGAAGGGGGAACTCCAACAATGGAAGTGATGTTTCCAAGTCCCCAGGCTTGCAAGTGGGGCAGTTGGAGAGTGCGTCCCGTCTTTTTTGCAAATTCTCGACCTAAATTTCCTAAGGTATTTGACCCAAGATCGCCATAGGTTGCTGAGTCAGGAAGTTCCCCGGCGCCAACTCCGTCCAGAACAATCCAGATCACTCTTTGAAAGGCCTTTATGCTTTGAGGGTGGGTCACGTTAGATTTACTCCTTCGAGCGGGATGATTGGACGATTGCGACGCTGGCGGAGGCGCCGATCCGGTTGGCCCCTGCTTCAATCATTTTGAGAGCGTCTTCTCGTGTACGAATCCCGCCTGATGCTTTGACTCCCATTGTGGGGCCTACGATTTTTCTCATGAGCTCGACATCGTTGATAGTGGCGCCACCTGCGCCAAATCCGGTTGAGGTTTTAACAAATGCTGCGCCCGCGGCTTTGGCAAGCGCACAGCCAATAATTTTTTGCTCTTGGGTGAGAGTGCTCATCTCTAGAATGACTTTGACAGGAACAGGGTGGGCAGCCTCCACTACGGCTCTGATATCATCGAAAACCGTAGCATAATCATGCTCCTTGAGTGCTCCGAGAGCAATCACCATATCGATTTCTTGGGCTCCAGATCGGATAGCCTCTTTGGTTTCGAATGCTTTCGCGAGCGACGAGCATGCGCCGAGGGGGAAGCCGATGACAGCGATAGGAAGGGTGGTTGAGTTTTTGAGAAGGTCTGCTGCTAGGTTGATCCAGGCTGAGTTGATGCACACGGTTGCGAACCGATATTGGATTGCCTCTTTGCAAAGGTGCTCGATTTCACTGCGTGTGGCGTCTGGCTTGAGTAGAGTGTGGTCAATGAAACGAGCCAGATTTTCGTCAAATGGATTCGAGGGGACGACAGAAGTTGCCATGATTTCAGTTTCCTGTTGGATAAACCGAGGTTGGGAAATGGTATCCTTACCTCGGTAGCCTTCCTACTTTTTACTTGAAGTGTCAAGTTGGATTCGTTAGGGTTAGGGACAAATTGAGATGGTGATCCAAGGGAGAATTTCCCTAGAGATTGAGGAATCATAACTGATCACCACCTCATGCTCAGAAGGTTGAGCAAAGGCAAATTTTATACAGTCTTGTTAATTGCGAAGTATTAAACGCACCAAGATTCGGGAGAATAAATTTTTTGGAAACCCGTGGCATCAAAGCCACCGTGGAATAAGGTTTAGGAGCATTCAATTGCCCTTGATGAGTCACTCAATGAAAAAAATGAAGTACTTTCATGTGTTGCGAAAAGTCTGTCCGATTACGGTCAGGCAACCTTCCACGTTGTGTTTTGTTTGCTGTTAGGTTTCCCTAGCAAGGTTAACTCAGGTTACCTTTTTGTTTGGGAGAATCCATGTCGAATGAACTAATTATCAATGCATCATTGCCCGAAACCCGCATCGCTTTGACCGAAAACGGTGAAATTCAAGAGTTGCTCATTGAGCGAGCTTCTGGAAAAGGGATTGTCGGAAATATTTATAAAGGTCGCGTGACCCGAGTTTTACCGGGAATGCAGGCAGCATTTGTCGATATTGGCCTGGAGAAGGCCGCTTTTCTTTATGTCGATGATGTGTATGTGCACTCCGAACTATGG
>CAINWE010000257.1 GCA_903854365.1 Oligoflexia bacterium | reverse complement strand
GTGAGAGGCATGATCACGATAACTAAATACAAGCAGAAATGAATAACTCGGGTGAATCTTTTTTCCCACGCAGGGAGATGGTCAGGTAAGTCTGGGTGTGGGGTACGGAGTTTGATAAAAATTCGAGTGATTGCTAGCGCCAGAAGGCAAACTCCGATGGATTGATGGAGGTGCATGAGGGTGCCTTGCTTGGGATCAGAGTCATCGAGCGACGTCATATACCAACCCAAAGTGAGCATACCAAGAATTGTTGCAGCGGTGAGCCAATGCGTGATTCGCATGGTCAAAGGGTACTTTGTCAGGTTCTTCATGGGGTGACCGTACCATGAATTTGACGGTTGCTTCAATTGTGTCCTCTTTTTATTTTATAAGAAATAATTTCCTAGTCCTTGCAAAAGATCGACGCTAGGATTGAACCCGTGGCTTGCGCTCTTTGCTCAGGTGAGTTGCAGCGCGGAGTCCTTCAAGCGGTTTTCGATGAGAAAAAGGGGATTCTGATGAAAGTACAAAGGAATTGGGTCGCAGGAATCATTACGCTTTTGTCGTCAGTCGTTGCTCATGCCGATCGGGTAGAAGTGGGTGTGGATAATTTGCTGGCGCCTTTGGTTGGTTTTGAGCAGAAGAATAATATTCAAGTAGTCCTCTACGGGACGCTTCCGAATCACTGCTATAGTTTGGATGATTACCAGGTCGAGCGGGCGGCCGACCGCAAGACGGTCAGAGTTCGTCAGTTCGCACAAAGAGAGCAATCCGGATTGTGTGCTGATGAGGCGAATTTGCCGGAGGAGTGGAAAACGCCGATTCCGTTTACGTCCGAAATTTCTGCTGGGCACTTAGAAGTGGGCGACGTGACATTTCAGTTTAAGCAGGCGAGTGGGCAGATTGGCAGTCGATTAGTTCGCGTGAGTCCGAACACGACGCTTTCGGTCGATTCTCTTCCCTACGCCGCAGTCAGTAACCTCTCGGTTGCAGACGTGATCCGAGGTGATCAAGAAGTCGCAGTCACGCTTTCAGGGGTTTTAAACTCTTCCTGCACCGAGTTAGACGACGAAGTGCGCGTGGATCATCAGCCTGAAGTGTTTGTCTTGTTACCGACCGTGAAAACCAAGCGAGGCGCACTCTGCTTGCAAGTGCTCATCCCATTTGAAAAAAAGGTGAATTTGGGTCGCGCGCCAGAGGGTCGTTACTTGATTCACGCCCGTAGTATGAATGGCAGAGCTGTGAACCGCGTCGTTACAGTGGTTCGTTAGGCATCGCTGTTTTTTGGGGGTGAGAAGGTGAAATCGGTGACGGCAATCCGCTCGGTGTTCGCGCGGTTTGGAATTTATTGGCTGATTCTAGCTTGCGGAGCGGGTCAACTTCTCGCTAAAGTAATTGAAGAATATAGCCTTGATTTTTGGGTTTATCATCTTGCCATGACAGCGTTACTCAAGGAGGGTGGATCGCCCTATGGCTCCTATAACGCACTTCCCGGTATGGTTTTTAAGTACCCGCCTTGGATCATACCTTTTTTTATACCTTTTGGAATTTTAAATTTTGACGTGGCCAAATTTGCCTGGGGCTTCGTGCAGCTTGCTTGTATCGGTTACTCGGCGCAATGGGTGTTGTCTCGAGGAAAATCGCCATTCGCTAGCTTCTTTGCTTTAGTGTCATTTTGGTGGATTTGGGCCTATCATTTTGAATTTGGGCAGTTTTCATTGATGTTGGTTGCTACTGCGCTCTATTGGGAGAAAAATCGCAGCTCTCAATTTCGCTCAACTTTGATGGTGTTGCTGTTTTCATCGAAAATATTCACGATGGTTTCTTTGCTGGGAGACTGGAGAACTCTGTTGCGAAAGCGTGTCGTGTTTTGGGTGGTGAGCTCCACATTCGTTCTCAGTGGCTTGGTAGTCGGCGTGCTTAGGTACCACGGACGTGACATGTCACTTGTGGGTTTGTTGCAAGCTTGGTTTGACGCTGCATTTTCACAAAATCTCTTGAGAAATGAAATTTTGAGGGGTGCGCATAATCAAGGGTTTACGGCTGGATTAATTAGGATGTTGTGGTTTGATTCAACATTTCGCTTTCTAGAGGTATTGGTCTTTTTAGGATTAGTCTGCGTTTTCGTGCCCTTCTGGCATTTTGCTTCTCGCAAACTCCATGTTTCTGAGCAATGGGCGGGTTGGTTAGCGTTGGGGGTGATTTTGCATCCTCTTGCTTGGATGCATTCCTATGTTTTTGCCTTCCCTGTCTGTGGCCTCGCCTTAGGGAAGGCGCTCAGAGTGGGTAAGGTAGGGTGGGTTTTGACCGGATTTTTTGGGGTATTACTTGTGGGGTTGAATCCGCCGCATTGGAATGAATTTTTGGAGAGCCTCTGTATGCGATCTTGGGGGGTAGTTTTATCGATGGTCACCTTGGCATTTTCCACGGAATCTGCTGAACTCGCGGAGAATACCCTGAGGGTGTCTGGATAGGGTTGCGTAACAGCTAGGTGAGGTTTCTCTGGTTTTTTTTTGCAAAGGTCTCGGGACGTATCCCACTTGAGGGCTTTGTGCTGAGGCTTCGACCAACAGGATCGGCCTAGTGAGACTCTGCAAGGTGACAAGAGTTGACGGAGCTCTGACCTTTTTGCTTCTCAACTTCTTGTAAGGCGCAGCTGGCTTGCCATAGTCCCATTTTCATTTCTTGCCAAATAAAATGGGATTGGCCAGGTCGGGCGTTGAGCTTAATTTTGGAGTTATTTTCCGCAAAGCAGGTGACCTCATGTTCGCCGGGTTCGACATCCCAAGAGAAATAGACGTGGGGTGCTGTTTTTCCTTTGATTTTGCCGTCTAGCGCAACTGGAATAGCGATGGCACCTCCAAAAAGCTCATCTCGGTAGACATAAATTCTACTTTTGTTCGCTGAGACTTCAAATTTTTTCATTTCTGTATCTTTGTCGATGGCGCTCATGGGGACTGCTGCACAACCCGATAAAAAGGCAAGGGCTGCCCATGCGATGAGGGACTGACAGATAGATTTTGAAACCTGATTATTATTCATTGAGTTTTTTTCCCCTGATTTTCCGGCGTGGGAATTAGAACGCAAAGCCCCAATGGGTCTCCGCGACGAAGAAGGTACCACTCAAGCGGTAGGGAAGGACTGCATAAGCATCTTGAACTGCCACCTCTGCTGGAAGTGAACTATAGCCTATTCCCAATCCGCCCTGAAAATTAAATCCCGATTGGGTCATCAGTGAAAACCCAGTCGTGAGTTGTCCCTTGAAGTCTGCCTGAGTGTTCGAGCGATTTTTGTAGGAGATTTTGGCTGATGCAACGCCGATTTGCGGTGAGATATACCAGTTGGAGATTTGTTCTTTTCTTGGGCCGAGGGGATAGTACATCAGTGTGGCTCCACCCTCGAGCATTGATACGCTGACGCCCATTTGGGTTATGCCCTGATAGGCTACATAAGGGCCCAGAGTGAACTGATCGCCGAGTTTGAAGTCGACGTGAGCGTCGTAAGTTCCATTGAGTATAAATCCTAGCGGGTCGACTCGGATATTGATCCATTTTTGAATGGTCGGGGGGCTATAGGTCTCTTCTGCATGAGCCATAGGCAAAACGATCGCAGCTGTTACTACTCCAAAATTTACTGCTTTGGACAGAAGTGCGCTGATTTCTGAAATTTTCATGAGATTCAGGTTATCATTCAGTCTTAATTTATTAAATGAATTTTTTTAAACACATGAGATTGCAGGTGAATGCGGTGGGTTCGGCAACGTTCAACTTCATCGCTTGCAGAGCCCTTTGTCGCGTTCGTAGAGAAGCGGATTGAGGCCTTTTGTAGAGGGCCTTTGGGGGGTGGTTTTATCGATGGTCACCTTGGCATTTTCCACGGAATCTGCTGAACTCGCGGAGAATACCCTGAGGGTGTCTGGATAAGGTTGCGTAACAGCTAGGTGAGGTTTCGTTTTTTCCCCCCTGCCGCGCCTGCGAGTCTCGATGCATCGAAAGCGGCTTGGGGAATCGGGGTGGTACAGTCAGAGGGCTTGAGTACTCCGCGGCTCCAGAGAATGCGCTCGACCATGATGACGAATAATTTTTCGAGTTGTTCTTGGATTGCAGGGCCTTCGAGAGCGCCTATGGCCCGGGCGATTGCTTCAAACGTGCAGAGGTTTTGCTCGTGCGGAGAGTGTCGAAGTCGAGATTGGGAGGGTAGGCCCAGGGGGAGTTTCACGCGAGGTACATTTTCGAGGGCTTTTTCTCGGGTTGCGACTTTGGTTGCTTGTCCCCAGCTTCCATCCGGAACTACGAGTGTGAGCGGTCGAGGGAGTGTCTGAGCGGTCAATGCGCTAAGCTCTAATGCGTCTTCTGTCGGATAGAGGAGTGCCACAGATTCAGATGGTGCGATGAGTTTTTCGAGTTGGAGTGGCTCATTTTTGACGCCTCTGAGATGGATTTCGCTGTTGGGGAGAGCGAGACAGGCTAAATGGGCGGTGTTGGTCGTGAGCTTGGCCTCACGCCAGTGTTTCAAGACCAGAATCTTCGTGGGGACTCGAATTTCTGGAATGAGCGGACAGAGGCAAAGCGGTCGATACATCCGGCAGCGGTCACAACGATTTTGAGAGTGCGAGCGACCAGGCATTAGGGCACCCGAGCGGACGCGGCATTAGCGTGATGGTGTTCAAAACAACGGATCTGTAATTCGACCATTCCTCGAAAAAGCTCGAGGAGGTGGTCAGCGCGGGTGGCGGGTTCTAGGATCTCCAGGAGTTGGTGCACGGCTTCGATGGAAGAAACGCAGTGCTCCTTGGGTTGTTGGCGAATTTTGTATTCCGAAGGACGTTGAGGCGTAAAGCAAATTTGCGGCAGCTCTAAAAGGTTCGGGCTTTGTCGAAGCATTCGTTTCGCTGAGGCCCAGGTGCCGTCGATGACCAAGATGACGAGCTGCTTTTCGGTAGGAAACCAAGTCGTCCGTTCATGTTGTGGCAGAAGGCTGAGATTTAACGATTGAGGACCTGGAAAGAGGACCACGCAGTAGAGTTCTGGGTTACGGAGGAGCGCATTGACTTGAGGGTTGTCGTTGAAGTCCTTTCCGACGATGAGAGTTGAATTTTCAATCGCCAGGTGAGTCATGCGAGCCGTTCCGATGGCTTTTCGTCGCTCCATGGGGTGCTGTAAGAGAATGATCTTGAATTTCGTTTTAAACTTCTTGATTTCTCCACAATAACAGGTGACTTGAGACTTGAGGCACTGAAGGCAGATGGCGCGATTCAGCACCTCCGAAGTCAGTCGGGATGAGTAGGTACGGGTGTTCATGCAATGGAGCGAGTCTACCATGAGCCGGGTCCTGACTCAAATGCTTTGCAAATCAGGCGAAGACAGAAGCCAAGACAGAAGAGAGGGTGCGTTGAGTTTTCGAATTCTTTACCAAGATCCCCACTGGGTTGCGATTGAAAAGCCAGCTGGGTTTCATGTCCATCCGCCCGAGGATTCGACTCACCGAATTCCTGCGGGGCTGAACTGTTTACAGGTTCTCAGAAAACAGCTGAATACTTATCTCTACCCGGTGCATCGCTTGGATCGAGCCACTTCGGGTGTTTTGATTTTTGCACTGAGCTCAGAAAGCGCGCGCTCGCTGTCTCAACAGTTTCGAGATCGGAGCGTTAGGAAGGTTTATTATTGTGTCGTCCGCGGCTGGGTCGAGGACGGAGGGGTGATTGATTCCCCTCTCACCGCAGG
>CAINWE010000256.1 GCA_903854365.1 Oligoflexia bacterium | reverse complement strand
TGCAGCCAGATGAGCACGAAGTACAGAAAGCCCACGAGGAACCAGGAAATTTTTCGCATGCACGTCTCATAGCATTGAATGCGGGTCGGGTGCAATCCCCGCTAGATCGGGTTCGAGTGAGCTTCATCTTGACTTGGTTTAACGCTAAATCTATAACTAAAGCATCTTGAACAGCCAGCACGATGTCCGACTTCTGACTTGCTTCCTTACGCAGATAGCGAGAGGGATGCGCCGATCCATTTCTTGGATTGCAATCGCGTTTTTATGGATCGGGTCTACTCACGTGTTGGCGGGCACTGTTCCTGACGAGCTCAAAGAGTCCGGCGTTTCGGAGCATCTCGGGGGGGCCGTGGTTCCACCTGATTACGCTTTAGTGGATGAAGCGGGACGAGAGGTTCATTTCTCTGAATTTTTCCGCAAGGGGAAGCCCGTTCTTTTGACCCTGGTTTATTATCAGTGTCCGAATCTCTGCAATTTCATGCTCAACGGCTTGGTGAGTTCTTTGAAAACCCTCGATTGGACCGTGGGTAACCAATTTGAGGTCGTTTCTGTGAGTATCGACCCGAGCGAGACTCCGGATTTAGCGCGGAGAAAAAAAGAGGCTTATCTGCGAGCCTACGGTCGAAGTCATGCCGAGGAAGGTTGGCATTTTCTGACCGGTTCAGAAGCTCAAGTACGAAAATTGGCAGAAGCAGTCGGATTCGGTTATAAATATGATCGTGAGGAGAAGCAGTACGCCCATAGTGCGGTTATCCCGGTGTTAACTCCAGAAGGGATGATCTCTAGATATCTTTATGGGATTGAGTTTGCCACGGCCGATCTGCGCATGGCGCTTCTGGAGGCCTCACACGGAAAAATTGGCACGGTAGTAGATCGTTTGCTTTTGTTTTGTTATAGGTATGACCCGAAAACGAGAAAGTACTCAGTGTATTTGAACAGTTTGATGCAGTTGGGCTGCGGGCTGACTGTTCTTGTTTTCGGTGGCTATTTGGCAGTTTTTTGGCGAAGACAGAGAAAGGGAGCCGCATCGAATGTTTAATCAGGCTTTAGCAAGTAGTGTTCCTATCCAAGGTACGGCCGTTGCCGCGCGTTGGGATGGTTTGTATGATTTTTTGCTAGGAATTAGTGCCTTCTTTTTTCTGTTGGTGGTGGGAGCAATGCTTTATTTTGCGATTACCTACCGTCATCGGCCTGAAAAGAAAACGACGTATTTCACCGGCAGTCACCTGCTCGAGGCAATCTGGATAGCCGTACCCACATTGTTATTGATGATGATCTTCGGTTGGGGTTATTCGATTTACCATGCTATGACCCAAGCCCCGTCCGATGCCTATGAAGTTCGAGTCGTGGGTAAGCAATGGCTTTGGACTTTTCAGTATGACAACGGCAAAACGACTGTCAATGAGGTCTACGTTCCGATGAATCGCCCAGTAAAATTGGTGATGACCTCGGAAGACGTTTTACACGGGTTTTACATTCCTAATTTCAGAATTAAGCAAGACGTGGTTCCTGGTATGTACAGTAGCTTATGGTTTACGGCTACCGTTCCCGGTAAGCACCAAGTTTTCTGTACCGAATATTGCGGGACTTCTCATTCAGGAATGTTGGCCAAAGTGGTTGTCTTAGACGATGCCCAGTGGAAAGCTTGGAATTTGAACCGTCCGATTGGGGCTGTGCCTGATGTGGGTCTCGAGGGTGTCGCTGAAGCCTCGGTTGCTCAGTCGGCCCCTGCGGCAGGTTCGCTGGCGGATCAGGGTAAAGCCGTCTATGAAAAAAAGGGTTGTGTCGCTTGTCATTCGGTTGACGGAACGACCAAGGTAGGCCCTACCCATAAGGGACTTTTTGGATCTAAGGTAGAATTGACGGACGGAAGAACTGTGATTGCTGATGAAAATTATATTCGCAATCATATTGAAAATCCTCAGGCCAACACGGTGAAGGGCTTTAATCCTGTAATGCCCACATTCAAGGGTTTGATCTCTGAGACAGAGATGAATGCCTTGATTGCTTACATTAAAAGTTTGAAATAGCGAGAGGAACAGTATGGCTCATCAAGCATCAATAGCGCATTCGGGAGATCATTATCTCAACCATTCTAAGGGATTGATGTCGTGGTTGACGACCTTGGATCATAAACGGATTGGCGTCATGTACCTTTTTAGTGTGCTGGCGTTTTTTCTTGTGGGTGGTCTATTTGCCCTTTTCATTCGTCTCGAGCTTTACAAAAGCGGAGTACAGATTCTCGACGCGAACACGTATAATCGATTTTTTACTTATCATGGCGCCATCATGGTGTTTTTGGTGATTATTCCTTCGATT
>CAINWE010000255.1 GCA_903854365.1 Oligoflexia bacterium | reverse complement strand
TACCAGCTTCGTGAAGCTCCTTTGGAGCTCAAAATGAATCTGAAGGCAGCAATTCTGCATCATGGAGCGAGACAAGATTTCGGTCATTATACTGCTTTGATCCGCCACGGGGAGCATTGGTTCCACCATGATGACTCGAGTGTGACCCGTGCGGATGATTTATTTGTGACTGAAGCTTTGAATCGAAGTGGTTACGTTTTTCTCTATGACTCGACGCCTTCAGTTGCCCTCGAGTCACCCTTAGGGAATCGGCCCGACCCTGTCGTGAATGAGGCGCTACCCGTCGACCCAGGTGGCTCTCGTGGGCGGAGTCCACGTGAGCGTACTTTTTCTGAAGATTTGCCGACCCTAGATGAGTCGAGTGTGGCTGATCGGACTAAGAAGAGAAGAAGAACTCATTCTTCTTCAGGCGGTGAAGCACGCTCCAAGAGCAAAACTCATCTCTTGCGCGTTAAAAGGCATCACTTGCACATCTAAATCCAGTGTGACTTGCTGGACTGTCGGGATCGGCTCGTCCGCGTGCGCCAACCAAATATCTGCGGCAGTAGTTCTCTGAGCAAAGGAAGGATCCCCCTCGCTGTACCCGTTTGGGCACTCCAGGTTCCATGGGATCAAAACTATTCGATGGGCCCTTTGGATTGTGAGTAGCCTCTAGGTCTTGGCTGAGGGTCGCGTAGTAGTCGGGGCGGTACCAGTCCTGGGTCCATTCCCAGACATTGCCCGTGATATCGTAAAGACCATAGCCATTTGGGGGATAAGAGGCTACCGGAGATATTGCAATAAATCCGTCTTCGCCAGAGTCTTGCTCGGGAAAGTGTCCCTGAAATGTATTTGCCATCCACCGGCCATTTGGTTTGAATTCATCTCCCCAGGAATAAAGTTTGCGATCTAAGCCACCCCGCGCGGCATATTCAAACTCAGCTTCGGTGGGGAGTCTTTTTCCAGCCCATCGGCAGTAAGCTGCGGCATCCGACCAGGCCATGAAGACCACGGGTAAATTGTGAGAGCTGGGATTCGTTCCAGCCCCGGTTTGAGGAGAAGGATTACTTTGCAGCCAGTGCGCGCCAGGTTCGAATCTCCACCAACTCTCGGGATGATTCAAGGATGCGGGTCGGGTGGGTGGCGAAAAGACGATCGCTCCGGGCTCACTATTCCCATCGATTCTCTCAGCCACCGAATGATACCCAGTGAGGTTTGCAAAACGGGCGAATTGCTTGCGTGTGACGAGATTTTGGTCGATCCAAAATCCGTCGAGTCTCACTCGATGCAGGGGACGACAATCTTCCATGCTGGTGTGAGGTTTTTCCGGCGACTGTGGGTCAGCGCAGCCCATCCAGAAACTACCACCTGGGATATAGATCATCTTTGAGGAGCGCGGGAGCCCCAGGAATAGTAAGAGTAGCAGTGTCACTCCTATGAACCACTTCATGGGTTTGGCTCCGGTCCCATGTGTCCTGCCATCTGGCGTTTTTCAGAGTGCTGTGGTCCGAGTTCAAAAGTCACTTTCTCAATGGTGCCGGTAAATAGAAATGGAGATTTTTTTATATATTCAGCTTGGGAACCGACTGGACGTCCGTTGTCTCTGCCAATGTCAAACCCTGCTGAAATCGTAAACTGCAAGGGAACAGTGTGATGAAAGCGTGTCTCCGCCACTTTCTTAGAATCGATGAAAAGTTCACTTTGACCTCCGGTGCCGGGCTTACCAGGTTCATCGGCGGTAAAAATATAAGTCAACGTTGTTTTGCCAGGCTGAATTTTTTCCGATGAAACCAAGATCTTTTCTTCAATTCCAAGTAAACTATAAGAAAAATGAGCTTTACCGTCTAAAATCCACAGTGAATAGCCACCAAAGTAATCTCCTTCGGCAACAATCACTCCTTCTGCACCTCGCGGAGGGATGTCTAGGTGAGCGATGATTTTCCAGGATCGATTCACTACGTTGGGCGCTGCTCCATGCGAAAGATTCTCTACCCCTGGAAAATAAGTCAGAGTCTGGGCCTCGGTATTTGGCTCTTTGAAGCCGTAAAGGTGACTAAACCTCCCAAAAGCGGAAGTACTTGATATTTTTTAGCCTCCTCCCACCAGAGTGTTTGGAGCTGCGCCATCTTGGCTGGATGAGTGGCCGCTAAGTCTTTTGCCTGCGAGAAATCAGTATTCAGATCATAGAGTTCGCATTTTTCTCGTTCGGGATCGAATTTTCCGGGAGCAAATTGAGCGAGTACTGTTGCGTCGAATTTCCAGGGAATTCGATTGACACGACAGGCGAGCCACCAACCCTCTTCATACAGGGCGCGGTTTCCTAAGGTCTCAAAATATTGCCGATGATGACGGGATGGAGCCTTCGAACTATCCAGAGTCTGGGCAAAACTCACCCCATGCATCGGCAGTTGAGGGACACCGTCGACAGTTTTAGGCGCGGGTATTCCAGCTAGCTCCAAGATAGTAGGCGCAATGTCGATAACATGGGTAAACTGTGTTCTTAATCCTCCCGGATCTCTAATTCGCTTCGGCCACGAGAGGAGCATCGGGTCACGATCCCCGCCTAAATGGGAGGCGACTTGCTTACCCCATTGAAAAGGCGTGTTACCAGCCCAGCCCCAGGCGGCAGCATAGTGTGGCTCCGTAGGGCGACTACCCCATGCTTGTAGGCCTCCGTGTTTTCTAATCAGCTTGAGCTGTTGATCGGGGGTAATGTTCATTCCATTTAAGATCGCCAGTTCATTAAACGTGCCCGTTTCGGAGCCCTCCATACTAGCTCCGTTGTCACCCCAAATTGTAATAATCAGAGTGTTGTCGGCGATGCCGAGTTTCTCGACTTCCTGAATGACCCGACCGACCTCGTGATCCGTGTTCTCTTGAAAGCCAGCATAGATCTCCATCTGTCGAGCATAAAGTTTCCTTTGGTCCTTCGGCAGTGAGTTCCAATCCGGAAATGCCGGATTCCGAGGAGTAAGGCGGGCGTCGGCAGGAATGATGCCAAGTTTCTTCTGCCTTTCAAAAGTGAGCTCACGATACTTGTCCCAACCCTCGTCGAATTGACCCCGATAATGGTCACTCCACTCGTGGGGGACTTGGTGGGGAGCGTGGGTCGCCCCGGTTGCAAAGTACAAGAAAAATGGCTTTTCTCCAGTACCAGACTTTTGATTTCTTAGCCAATGCACGGCGTGGTCAGCCATCGCCGTATTGAGATAAAAATTTTTGTCTTTGGGAGGGCCCAGTACAGTTTGGTTCTCGTAGAGATTCGGGAGATATTGATCGCTTTCACCACCCAAAAAGCCCCAAAAGTATTCAAAACCCAATTGATTTGGCCAGCGATCAAACGGGCCCTGAGGCCCCTGCTCGTGAGCAGGAGTGAGATGCCATTTACCGAGTGCAGCAGTGGAGTAACCATTTTCCTTCAGGATCTTCGCGATTGATGCGGCGCTCCGCGGCCATGTTGAATTGTAACCTGGCCAGCCTCCTGAGAGTTCGGCAATTGAACCGAAGCCGATCGAGTGTTGATTACGGCCTGAGAGTAGCGCGGCACGGGTCGGCGAGCAGAGTGCCGTCACATGAAACGAGTTGTAGCGCAGCCCCTTTTTTGCGAGGCGCTCTAAATGAGGGGTGCGGATGGGACCTCCAAAAACGCTTGGGTTGCCAAAGCCTGCGTCATCAATCAAAACGAGAAGAATATTAGGAGCACCGGAAGGTGCTGTGACTGGAGGTGTCCACGCCTCGTGAGAGCCCAAAAGCGTTCGATTGGACGTTCCTTGAAACGGCGGTTCTAACCGGGGCAGCGCGGTTCGATCCCAGGGTTCATCTCCTTTGTGACTTCCTGCACGGGCCCAAGATATCGAGGTTTTCTCTCCTAGAATGCCAAGGAGGATTAAGGCAGCAGAGGTGATCCGAATATAAAAAAGCCCTCTGTTCTTCAGCATTGAGAGTGACCTCCCTAGTATGAATAACAGAAAGTGGATGCAAGCGGCGATCCGGCCTGTTTTCTAAACTTGATGCTTACGGTGAATAGTCGAGCTTGCCTTTACGCGCCAATTTTAATCGATTTAAGAAAACTCGCTGGCAGGATTGCATAGCCCTCTCTGAATCCCTGCATTCCCCGCCTCCGATGGACTGAAGAATCTGAGAAACGACGTTCTCTTGGTAAAGAATGAGCTGAGTGACTTTTTTAATGCCCTTAGGAGTCATCCGAGAACAATGACGTGCAAATCCTTCAAAAGCGCACTCGCGCGTGTGTTTTCGTTGGAAGGTTTCAGAGTCGAAAGGAAGCTCTCCCTGGATGAGCTCGGCGACATAGAATTCAATAAAATTTCCAGTAG
>CAINWE010000254.1 GCA_903854365.1 Oligoflexia bacterium | reverse complement strand
CCATCATCACCAGAAAAGTCAAGAGTGTTACTAACATTAACCATCCTCTCCAGGAGTAAAAGGTAGCATGCCATCCACTACTTTCTGTGACTTACCCAGTAATCCGAACTAGAGTAATAGCGTGGATGAAATCGATTTGATCTATATCTATTCGCCATCTTGGGTCGAATGGTCAGCTGGAATTCGCGTCCTGCATTATCTGTGTGACCTCTTAAATCAAAATGGTTATAACGCGTTTTTGGTACTTCATGGCTTGGAAACTGAACCTGAGACTTCACCTTCCCTGATCACCCCGGTGTTAACCAAAGCGCTGTTCAACAAACACACTCGCGAGGCTAGCCGAATCGTAGCCCTCTATCCAGAGGGAATCAAAGGTAATCCGCTAAATGCAGAGTACGTTATTCGTTGGGTATTGAATTTTCCTTCGCTACTTGGTGGATTGACGACCTTCGATGACGAAACCGTTCTGACTTATTCAAAGGCGTTGAGTGACGCACTGGGGGACGAGTCTCGAGCGCGCGTCTTATTCATTCCTGCACTGAAATCTTGCGACTAAGAGGCACCTTTCAATCATGGCAAGAAATCTGAGGGGTTTGGGGGTCGACCATATGAATTGATTTACGCACAAAAGTTTCAAGCACTTGGGGGGAAGTTGTCACGATTGGGTATAAATCAGTTTGAAATAACTCGTTTTGGGAGGAACGCACCTTCGCGAAAACAAACGCTTGAGCTTATTTACAATTCAAATCTTGTCCACGTTTACGAAAATACGACCGTGATTACAGAAGCGCTTCTGTTTGGCGTCTCAGTACTTTGCCATAGAAATCAATTTTTTGACTCATTAATTGCAGAAAACGAGTTACCTATGGTGGGCATAAGCTGGGACGAATCACGTTTGGTTGCCGCAGATCGAGGTCACAATTTGAAAGTCTTGAAAGATGCGGAAAATAAGGCCAGCTCTAACCTGATTGAAGTTTTTTCAAATATAGAACTAATTCCCAAGAAGAGGTATGCATCATCTGCAAAGCTTCGGTATCCCAAGAGAGGAGTAATTACTAAGCACAGTCTTGATCGGGCTGTGATTGTCCTTAAGCAAAAAGGTTTAAAAGTTTTTGTCCGCTTTTTTTTCAATTATATATTTCGGGACAAGCGGCCAGAGACTGAAAAAAGGAATGTAAATGAAGACTAGAAACTACGATTCGAATTACACACCCGTTCCCATATTTAATCTTTTAAGGAATGTGGCGCAATCCTTCCCCTTGATAGGGGTACTTATAAAAAAGGAATTGGCAGTGCGATACAAACGATCGTTCATAGGCGTTTGGTGGAGTCTCCTCAACCCGCTCTTAACCACTGCCGTCCTCTTTTATGTTTTCAATACGGCCTTTAAAAGCAAGGTTACAGAAGCTCATCACTTTATTCCTTACATACTCTGTGGAGTTTTAGTGATCACGTTCTTCAACCAAAGTTTGACTATGGTTGCCGATAGCATCACCGGTAACTCAATTATCTTTACCAAAATGTATATCCGTCCTGAACTGTTTGGAATAGCGGCTGCGGTTGCGGCCGCTATCAATTTTGTCTTCGGGTTGATTCCTTTATTTATAGTAGCTCTTTGGAACGGGGTACAGGTGGGTGTGGGAGCCATTGCCATCATCTACGTCCTTGCGTGCCTAGTCCTAGTGGCGATTGGACTCGGGTTGCTTTGCTCGATCTCCTATATTTTTTTCGAAGACTTTCGTTCAATAATTCAACTTCTAACGATGGTCATCGGTTATATGACCCCTGTGTTCTATCCGATTACGGTACTGGGGCCTCATACCCGTCCAATAATTGAGGCGAACCCTCTAACTTCAATCGTTGCGATTTTTCGATCCAATTTTGGTCACTTAGAGATATCTACTGGGAAAAATTGGCTCTATTCAGGTGTCTTTTCGTTGGGAATATTTCTCCTCGGAATTTTCGTTTTTGAGAAACTCTGGCCCAGGGCTGTCGTGAAGCTTTAGCCATCTTTGATTGATAAATATTGATTTCTTCAGGGTGAACACCTGACTTAAATTGATTTTATCGCTATGCTTTTTGATATGAAAGTTGTCCTCCTCGCGGGCGGTCTAGGAACTCGACTTCGGGAGGAGACCGAAGTTAAACCAAAACCGATGGTGGAAGTTGGCGGACACCCAATTCTTTGGCACATCATGAAGCGCTACGCCCACTACGGTCATTCTGACTTTGTTATTTGCGCTGGATACAAAGGTGAAGTGATTAAGAATTGGTTTGCTAACTATAGAGTTTTGAATTCCGACTTCACTGTCACTTTTAAAGATACGACGGACATTATTTTTCACTCTGAGCTTCAGGAGAGCGGCTGGAGGGCTACTGTGGCCGACACTGGTCAAGAGACGATGACCGGTGGGCGAATTAAGAAGATTCAAAAGTATGTAGAAAATCAGAGATTCATGTGCACCTATGGAGATGGGCTGGCCGATATCGATCTGGATGCGTTACTCGAGTTTCACAAATCCCACGGAAAAATTGCAACTCTTACCACAGTCAAACCGGTATCGAGATTTGGCATCTTGGATATTGACGAAACAAGTCGAGTGCGGGCTTTTCAAGAAAAACCCCGAGGAGATAGTTCAGTAAATGGCGGTTTCTTTATCTTCGAACCTCAAATTTTCGAATACCTGGAGGAGAACTCTGTCTTAGAGGAAGAACCACTGAAACGATTGGCGGAGGAAGGCCAGCTTATGGCATTTCATCATGAAGGCTTTTGGCAGCCCATGGATACTTACAGAGAACTGACACTCTTGAACGAGATATGGAAATCCGGAAGTGCGCCTTGGAAGGCTTGGTAGAGATGTCGCCATGGACAGATGTAAATGTCTTGGTAACTGGAGCGACAGGGATGGTCGGGTCGTGGCTGGTTAAGAGGCTTCTGCGCGAGGGTGCAAGAGTTACAGTCTTTGTGTTGGATCACGATCCCCAGTCTGAGCTACTCAGAAGTAAAGATATTGATCATTGTCAGGTTGTTTCGGGGGACTTACGCGACCGCGGAGATGTGAGTAGAGCAATCTTTGCCAGCGAGTGCGATTACATATTTCATCTAGGCGCCCAAACGATTGTCAGTACCGCACTGTTTGATCCTGTGTACACCTTTGAATCAAACATTATGGGAACTTGGAACTTATTTGATGTAGTTCGAACTTCAGGGAAGCCGCTAAAAGGGATATTGGTCGCTTCCAGCGATAAGGCGTATGGGACGGCGAAGGCTCTTCCTTACGACGAATCGACTTCTCTACATGGAGAAGGCCCATACGATATGTCAAAATCTTGTACTGACCTGATAGCTCGTTCATATTTCCTCACTTACGGAGTGCCAACAGTTATAGCCCGATGTGGGAATATTTACGGTGGGGGAGATTTGAATTGGAGCCGAATTGTTCCTGGAACTATTCGTGATTTAATTAAGGGCAAGACCCCGGTAATTCGGAGTAATGGAAAATACTTGCGAGATTATGTGTATGTCGAAGATGCAGTGGATGCTTACTTAACAATGGCCTCAAAAGTCCAACTTACTGAGGTGAATGGAGAGGCGTTTAATTTCTCACGTGAGGAGCCGCTTTCCGTTTTGAATATATATCGTGCAATTTGCGAGAGTACTCTCGGGCACTACAAAGAGCCTATCATTCAGGATACTGCGCATCATGAAATAGTTGACCAACATCTCTCCAGCACTAAAGCTCGTGAGGTTTTAGGTTGGCGAAGTAGTTACGATTTGCAAACTGGACTAAGAGAAACCGTTAATTGGTACCGAGAATTTATATCGTCATGAGCAAGAAACTCATAAGTATCATCATTCCCGCTTATAACGAAGAAGATTGCATCGATGAGCTCTGTCGTCGCCTTAGAAACGTCGCAGATTCTGAAATTGCATATGATTTTGAAATCTTCATCATTGAAAATGGTTCTGTGGACCGAACTTGGGAGAAACTCCAAGAGGTTGCGGAGTTGGATCTACGGTTCAAAATAATTAAATTGTCAAGAAATTTTAGGATGGACGGCGGACTGACGGCGGGCCTAAATTACGTAAACGGAGCAGCTTGTGTTTTGATGACAGCCGATCTCCAGGACCCTCCTGAATTAATCTCGGATTTTTTGCGGCTTTGGGAACAAGGTTATGAAAATATCTACGGGGTAATTACAAAGCGAGATGGAACTGGCCCAATCAGGAAATTGAACTCGAATCTTTTCTATTTTGTTGCGGGAAAACTGACCGATGGGCGAATCCCTCGAAACGCGTCCGATTTCCGGCTCGTCGATAAGAAAGTTTATGAGGCGGTGAAAGGCTTAGACGAGCGAAATCGGTTTGTTCGTGGGCTTTTCGCATGGGTTGGTTTCAAATCAATTGGCGTTCCCATGGTACGACCACCAAGATTTGCTGGCGTTTCGAATGCCCACAGTTGGAAGGTGATTGATTTAGCTTTTAAGGGAATCTTTGCAAACTCTTACAAGCCATTAAAGCTCATTACCGTGTTTGGGATACTCATGTCCGGGATTTCATTCTTATCCATCATCCCATTATCGATTATCTGGTTACTTAAAGGAGTTCCGTTTGCTGGCTTCGGCACCTTGGTAGCCGTCGCGCTCCTGGTCTTCGGCCTCTTGTCCTTGATGCTGGGTATAATCAGTGAATACGTGGGGTTAATATATGAGGAAGTGAAGGGTCGCCCTAATTTCATCGTGAGCGATACTCGGGGTCTTGGATGAAGACCGCTTTTGTCTTTGGAGCTTCAGGCGAGATTGGTGATGCCATAGTCAAAAAATTCAAGCAGGAAGATTATGAAATCGTTGGCTTTTCTAGAAACTCAATTCCTGACTCCCTCTTTTCGTTGAAAGACTTGACGGAGATTGCCGACCGCTTCTCCAAGGCGGATTGTGTGGTTTGGGCGAGCGGCGCAAATCTGAACGATTCGATAGAAAATTACAATGAGTCAAACCTAAAGGAATTACTCGATGCCAATCTGTTCTACATAACAAGAAGTCTTAGTGAACTTCAAAAAGAGAATTTGCTGAGTGATAATTGCAGATTGGTTATTATTAGCTCTGTTTGGCAGGGGTTCTCCAAGCAAAATAAATTTAGTTATACCGTCAGTAAAAGTGCACTCTCTGGCCTGATTCACTCACTCACTGCCGACCTCTCCCCAAGGGGGATCAGTGTCAATGGTGTCTTACCGGGAGTCGTTGATACCAATATGACTCGAGCAGCTCTTAATGCCGAGCAGATAGACCGCATCACATCTCAAACTCCATCTAAATCATTGGTCTCTCTTGACTCCGTGGCCCAGCTTGTTTACTTCCTATCTTCTTCACAATCTCAAGGGATAAACGGGCAGAGTATCGTGATTGACGGAGGTTGGTCCGTGGTCCGTTATGTCTAAAATTGAAATTCTCTCTTCACAGAAAGAATACACGGTTTCATTTTCATCCGGACTTTCTGACTTTATTAGTGAAGATTTCTTCTACGTTATTGATAAGGCCGTCATCGACAATCCCTTAGTGGCGAATTTCGACTTAGAACGCACGATCTTCGTCGACGGTTCCGAGCAAACTAAGACAATTGAATTTTGTTCACATTTGATCTCGGAGCTGGCTTCTAGAGGGGTAACACGGAAGAGTTCGCTAGTAGCTATAGGTGGTGGTTCCGTTCAAGATGCAGCAACTTTAACAGCATCTCTCTATATGCGCGGAATACCTTGGTTTTTTGTACCTACCACCTTCATGGCTATGACTGATAGTTGTGTCGGTGGAAAGAGTGCTATCAAT
>CAINWE010000253.1 GCA_903854365.1 Oligoflexia bacterium | reverse complement strand
GACTCGTACTGAGTCCTCACCAAGTACAGTGCACTCGCCACCACAGCAAATAACAGCAACAAATTAATACGTGTCACAAACTTGGCCCTATTCTTTGTGCGATACGAAGAATCGCACTCCTGCTCCTTGGGTTTACCTTCACCTCCTGTGGTGATGCACGCACCCGTCCCAACGCTTTTAAAGCCATTACTTTTGGTGGCTCAAACGGTCGACGTCTGTCGTACTCATCTTTGGAGTGACTTGCAATGAATTGTTTAACGATTCGGTCCTCCAAGGAATGAAAACTAATTACAGCCAAACGCCCCTCTGGTCTTAAGACGTTAATCACGCCCTTTAGCGCAACTTTGAGTTCTTCAAGCTCTTGGTTGATATGAATTCGAAACGCTTGAAACGTTCGGGTTGCAGGGTCTTGTCCGTACTCCCTTGTTTTTACATGCTCGCCAATCAACCTTGCCAACTCAGCGGTCCCGCTTGGCAAACCTTTTTCTTCGCGGCGCTGCACAATCGCTTTTGCGATTGAATTCGCAAATCTTTCCTCCCCGTAATCACGAATCACTCGGGCCATCTCCTCTACTGATACTTTGTTTAACCACTGCTCTAAGCTCTCTCCCCTGGTCGAGTCCATTCGCATATCCAAAGGCCCATCGAACCGAAATGAAAAACCCCTGACAGGATTGTCGATTTGAGGTGAGCTGACGCCCAAGTCCAAAAGCACTCCAGCCACAGAGCTTGGTGGGAGTTCGCAAATGGCGCTGAAACCGCTGTGATGGATCTTTAGCCGTTCGTCCCCCATCTCCTGAGCTGCTTTCACTGCCTCCAAATCCTTGTCGAAAGCAATCAGCTTCCCCTGGCTTGAGAGTTTTTTCAAAATCTCCCGCGCGTGCCCGCCGCGCCCAAACGTGGCATCGATGTACGTATCGTCCCTGTGGATCGCTAGCGCCTCTAGGGCCTCTGATAGCATCACAGAAGTGTGTGTCCATTGGGGGGTCACTAGGTTCCTTCAAAAAGAAAATTCCTTGAACACATCGGGCATCTCTCCTTGCAATGCTTTGGCTTCTTGTTCTTCGTAAGTTGCTCGGTCCCACAACTCGCAGTGGGTACCCATGCCGAGTAAAACAATTTCTTTGGTTAACCCGCCTGCAACTCTAAGCTCTGGAGAAATTAATACGCGACCTGTTGCATCCATCTCCACATCCATCGCATTGCCAAGAAAGATTCTTTTCCACCACTGCGCAGACATCGGTAAATTGGATATTCGTGAGCTAAATCTTTCCCATTCAGGACGTGCAAACACCATCAAACAACCATGAGGATGTTTGGTAACGGTTAGTTGACCTGAAGCTGTTGCACTCAGCACATCCCTATAGCGGGTAGGGATCGATAACCGACCCTTCCCGTCTAAGCTGAGTGATGATGCGCCTTGAAACACGTAACTAACCCCTTTTTTAAATGCAAAGATAAAGCGGGAACCATTGCACTACACAATTTCCCACTAAATACCACTTATTTGCACTTTAACAGGTTTTTTAGATATTTGTAACTAGTTTTAGTAATTATTTCAATGAAATCAATAACTTAGAATGCTTTTCGTTGATTCTTTATAGATAAAATATTATTTAAAATTAAGCACTTAGTGAGTCAACTGAAAGTACATTGTGAGTTTTAAAGCATGAAAAAAATCTGTTGTTATTGACATCCACTCCGACCTTAGATGGACGCAAGGGCTTGCGCGGGAAGGACAGGGGATTCCTAAATCCAAGGGGTCATGCCGATTCAAAATTGGAGAACTGCGATGAACAGGTTTGAAATTGAATTTGGGGATCGTTTAAACGCTAACCACTAACCGCAGTCAATTTACACAGATTAATTTACACTTTTTACAGTTGTGCGCCTAAATCATACATTTTTAATTCTTAAAGGTTGATTTTAATGCCGTCATACCGACTAAAGACGACATCCCTTTATGCGCAGCTCCTTCATTTACTTCAGCTACATAAGTGCGCAAGTCCAATACTTCGTAATTAGAAAACTGATCTTTTAGGATTTGCTCTTCATATAAATGATCCAACTTACCAGGCCCGCCGGTGTTGTACTTTAATTGATCAACTCCGTACCCTTGAATGATTAATACGCCGCCCACTCTCAAAGAAATATCCATTTGCTTGAAAAGCTTCTCTCTATCAAAGGGATCAACAAACTGAAAGAATATTCCGATTACGTAATCATAGGTGG
>CAINWE010000252.1 GCA_903854365.1 Oligoflexia bacterium | reverse complement strand
TGGCTCTATGAAAACGGGCCATCCCCCTTTAAGCCTCAAGAGGCGAAAAAAGAGACCGAAGAGTGTGTCAGTTTAGACAAAAAAGCGGCTTGAATCCCTGACAGAATTAATCACTCCCTACAGTATTGAAGAAACCGGGGCGAGCTAACTTACCGCTTGCCGCCTTTTTGCATCTGTTGGAGCATGTCCATAGCTGCGCGGAGTTGAGCATCCATCTGTTGTCCTCCAGCACGCGCAGGGCCCTTCACAGGGCCTCGATTCATCCCCCCCATCATTTGTTGCATCTTAGCGACAGCCTCATTCATGTTTTTTGCACCAGGAAAGGCCATCTTCATCATCTGCTCGCTCGCTTGCTTGAGCTTCAAAAAGATGACGACATTAACCACGGTTAAAATGATCACAAAAATCCAACTGAGGATAATCCAGAATGACATGAGCGGACCTTAACCCAGGATCTTTTAGATTTCCACCGATGTTTGCAATGGGACTGGGCATGCAGTTAAGTCCGAAATTGCGACTGATTCTCCTGATTTCTAACAGAAAACTGAAGATCCTCGGCTCAAACCCAGTCCGCCGCTTGCACTTTAAGTCTACCCTATGAAATCAAAAATCCCCAAACCGCCCCTAATTTCCACAATCCCGTCCCATGAAATGCCTCGAGAACGCTGTCTTGAAGCGGGGCCTTCTTGCTTAAGTCTCCGAGAGTGCTTAGCATTAATCCTCGGCGCTGGCCCCCCCGGGACAGGTTGCCTTGGATTAGCTCAAAAAATTCTCACCAGACCAGGCGAGGGCTTAAGTCATGATGAGGAGGCACGAGCGTTTTTCACGGCTATGGAATCCTGCGGCCGCTCTCATTTAATTGAAATTTCAGGTCTAGGACCGGCGGGACAAGCCAAAATCCTCGCTGCCATGGAAATCGGGCGTCGTTACTCCTGCTTTCGAAACTCCAGGTCTAAGATCCTAAACGATCGCAAGGGAGATCATTTGCCCCCCTCCACGGCCGGACTTGCCGTCCTAGCTCTTCAGCGGATTTCGGATCGGGCGAGAAACGATTCTCATGAGTGGTTCGGATTCGTGCCCGTCTACACAACGGGAGAGGTCGGTCAACTCTGCATCGTCGAACGGGGCAATAGAACCCACGTCAACCTGGACCCGGTAGAAATCTTTGCTCGCCTCCTCTCCTTGCGGCCAGAGGGAGTTTTTCTCATTCATAATCACCCGTCCGGCTTTTCCCAACCTTCTGCCCAAGACTCTGAACTTACCCTCCGGATTGACTCGGTTACCAAAGTCTTCGGAATCCACCTTCTAGGACATTGGATTGTCAGCCCTCATGAGGAATCCTGGATCTCCCCCCCTGTCCTGTGCTAAAGACTCCCGATCCTATGACAGAAAACTGCCCGATATGCCAATTACCTCAAAACCGTTGCATCTGTTCCCACCTCAAATCCATGCCAACACGACTCAGGGTGCTCATTTTGCAACACCCACAGGAGCCCGGCCATGAACTCGGCAGTGCACCCCTCGTCCAGCTCTCTTTACAGAAAGCGCAAATTCGCACTGGTTTGTCCTGGCCGAACCTCAAAAACGCGCTGAACGGCGAAGAGACCCCGCCTTCCCGCTGGGTAGTTCTCTATTTGGGTAGCGGCATCAAAACCCTCGATGCCCAAGTAAAAACCAGCAGCCCCCCGCTCCAATTTGTTTCGCGCAAGGGAACCGCAGTGCGTGCCCCTCTGCCAGAAGACCTGGATGGCCTGGTCATTCTCGACGGAACGTGGAGTCAGGCCAAAACACTCTGGTGGAGAAATCCTTGGCTTCTCAAACTCAAAAGGGCCATCCTCAATCCTAAGGAACGGTCCCTCTATGGCAACGCTCGCAAAGAACCACGCCGGGAATGCTTATCGACCCTAGAATCGGTGGCTGAATCGCTTCTCATGCTTGGCGAGCCCCAGCAGGTCCACGACCAATTAAAGGAAAACTTTAGGCTCTTTCTGGGTGCGCGCACACAATCAAGAGCCCGCACCTAATTTATTTCTTCAGGCATAGAGATTGCACAGCACCCCGCCCATCAACGTGGCCTTTGTTGCCCCGTTTAATGTGATCTCAATTTCCTGTCTGAAGGAGGATTCTCAATGCGCAGCGCGCTTATTGCAATCTCTGCACTTTGTATCGGCACAACCCTAATTGGATGCTCTAAAAATAATTCGAATTTAAATCCTATCGACTCGTCGGCATCAGGACTGCCCACGGATAGGACCAATCGAGAAACCCATGCTGCCGCCCCCGCTGCAAACTGGACCTTGAAGCTCTTGGCCAAATGCTCGGACACAGTCAATGCAACGGATTGCGTGGGCTATTACGGATTCTCGGTAGACCAATCAGGACATTATCAAGTAGGCCCTGGACCATCAGGAGAAATCAGGAGTGGAAGCATTAAAGAGGAGGACCGAGTCGCCCTGATGACACTCCTCAAAGCGACTGTCGGTGACGGGTCTAGCACGGGAGGGGGACTGTCTCTTCTCGGAACTGAAGAACACATCGCCCTTGAATCAGCGACCACTTCAGAAGATTTAATTACCCTTGCTAATAACTCTTCCGGGGAGCAAAAACTTCTGCGGACAACCGGTCTTGATTTGTATTTCACTCTCAAGTCTGCGGACGAGGCGAAGGCCCTGTATGCCGGAGTCCGAAAACTGACCGAAACCTATTACGCTCCAACACCCTTCCCAGAGGCCTGCGAAGACGGAATCAACAGTCTACAAGCTCTTACCGGAACCCTCACCAGCTGCAAGCAGGACGCTGAGTGTGGCTACTTCGACTCAACGTTGAATGCCATTGCACCCGATACGCAAGCCTTTCTAGAAGTGGATAATTGCGCAAAAGTCCTCCCTTTATCTGTTGCAAACATCGAACAAATCAAAACCAACAAAACCAAAATTCAAGAATCCTGGGGACAGGTGATCCAAGCTTGCGGGGAAAAACTCATGAGACCCGGATGCACAGATCGCACGGGTTTCAACTTGAACCACGCTGCTGCGACCTGCCAACAGGGGGTCTGTAAAGCTCCCAGCTCGCTGGTCTTGACCACCGGAACCCCTGCTTCATTTCGATAAGTATTCGAAATGGCTCTGGGCTCTAGTTCCCTCGAGACCCAGAGTACCCCAGAATTCCGAACCAAGTTTTCGGCCCCTCCGTTAGTCAGAGAAACCAGGATGAGGTGCGACTCTTCCTGGTTTCTTATGGCATTTGGGTTGCATGTTTAACCGCAACGGGGGTTTAAAATGACTTCAATCCATACCCAAGCGCGTCCTTTACTCTGCAGTTCTCTCTCGACCCTGCTGAGCATCGCTCTCATCGGAGCTTCACTCTCGAGTTGCCTGCAAGCTGAGAATACATCCACCACAAACCAACACTCCACCCTCCCTCCTCCTGCACAAGAACCCGTACAACATGAAATACCCGAACCGATTGCAGAAGGATGGACTCAACTCACCTTGATCGCTAATTATGCGAAGACAACTCTTGATACAGTCGCTCACTTTAACACTTCAAGAAATGCATGCGGAAAGGACGCCTACGGAGCAGTTCAATCTGTGGAACTTTGGAGCCAAATGGTGCAAGCTATTAATATCGCGATTCAGACTCCTCCTCGCGCCGAAGAAGACTGTACTCCGGTCAATCCAGAATTGGATTCCAACGGATACTACAAGAAATCTATGGACGGTACGGTAGAAATCAAACTGATCGATGGGACTAAACGACAACTTTTTGCTCAAAGGGGATCTGATATGTGCACAACCCTTCAAGATCCCGTAGCCTCAAAAAACCTACTTGGCGTCCTAAACGCACTTGTCCTCATTGCCGATCAAGAAGACTGTCCTAACGGTTGGGGCTCAGCACTCGCCTCGAATCACGGAGCGCGCTGAGCGACCTCTTGAAGCCGAAATCGCTGCGATTACGACTCCAAGAATGCCGACTATTCTAAACTGTAGCGCCTTCGCTTGCGCCACAAAGTACTTAAATTTATACCGAGAATTCCTGCCGCCTCCTCGAGCGTTGCTGCCGTGGAAAGTACGTGCCGAATGTGCTGCTTTTCAATATCTTCTAAACTCACATCACTCGGGGTCAGTGCAGAAATTTGAACCTGACTTGAAAATCCAGATTGCGTCTGCTCTAAAACCCGATCTGGCAAATCCTCGAGGGTGACTTGATCTCCCGTGCACAAAATTGCGGCCCGCTCGAGCGCATTTTTGAGTTCCCTAATATTACCTGGCCACCCATAATTCTGAATCACTTGTTTTGCCAAATCGTTAATCGGCCTCGGCTTTCGCCCGGTCGAAACAAACGACCGTGCTAGCAATTGATCCGCTAGAGTTAAAATATCTTCTGGGCGCTGCCTCAACGAAGGCATATGCAAATCGATGACATTCAAGCGGAAGTAGAGATCCTCCCGAAAGCGCCCCTCTTTTACTTCCTTCTCTAAGTCTTTATTAGTTGCGGCAATAATCCTGACATCCACTCGGATCGTCTTCGTATCTCCCACTCTTTCGAATTCTCGTTCTTGTAAAAATCGGAGGAGCTTAGTTTGCAGACTCGGCGATACCTCGCCGATCTCATCCAAAAATACAGTGCCTGAGTCGGCAACTTGCAACCGACCCATCTTATCCTTCACTGCTCCTGTAAACGCTCCTCGAACATGACCAAAGAGCTCACTTTCCAATAGATTTTCAGAAAGTGTTGCACAATTAACGACTGCGAAAGGCCCCTTACAACGGGGACTGCCGTCATGAATTAACTTAGCCAACAACGTTTTTCCGGTTCCACTTTCTCCGGTAATCAAAACCGTTGAATCAGTCACTGCCACCTTCTTTGCAGTATCAAGCACCTTCTGCATTCTGGGGTTCTGAGTAACGATGGCAGAAGGCTCTGAGAGTGCATCCACCTGATCACGAAGCTTCGTATTTTCTTCCCTTAACCTGCGATAATCTTCGATCCTATCAATTAAGTGTTCCAGCTGCTGGGGAGTAAATGGCTTCACCAAATAGTCGTAAGCTCCACCTTTGATGGCTGCAACCGCAGTATCAATAGCACCATAAGCCGTCATGACTACGGCCGTAGCCGTTGGGAAGTATTCACGCGCCTTACCCAACAGATCGATCCCGCTCATGCCGTCCATGCGCAGATCGGTCAAAATGACGTCTGGCACTGCTTTTCTCATCAGAGTGATAGCCATTTCCCCGCTGTCAGCCAACTCGACTTGATGACCGGCGCTTTTGAGGACAGCGTCAATCGTGGTGAGAATACTTTTTTCATCATCGACAACCAGAATACGTGCCACAAGAGCTCCTTTCCAAAATAGAATTCCCTACTCCACTCAAGATCATTTTTTAAAAACGATTGTCCAGCTCAGATGCGGACAGAGATGCACTACCACTGAAATGTCCGTTCTCAAATCCTATTCTGGTCACTCTTTAATTCATCGGTAGTCTAAATCCAAACTCGGCCCCTAATCCTTGCTGACTCGTCACCCAAATGTCCCCGCCATGAGCCGAGACTATCTCCTTCGCAATAGCAAGACCGGCGCCCACCGCTCCCGACCGCGCCACTCGGAGGTCATAATAAGAATTAAATTTTTCAAATATTCTCTCTTGCCGCTGCAGCTCAATGCCAGGTCCCGTGTCGCTCACCCGAACCTCCACCCAACTCTCCTCAGCCTTCAGCGAAACTTCCACTCTACCCCCCTTCGGAGTATGCCGCAAAGCATTCGTCAGTAAGTTGGACAGTGCCCATGCAATCTTCGTCGCATCGAGCGTGAGAAATATCGATTTCTTAAGGCCCTCACGATC
>CAINWE010000251.1 GCA_903854365.1 Oligoflexia bacterium | reverse complement strand
TCATCCGGTGGAGCCAGTGCTGATTAAAGATGTCGCTATAAGAATCTATGACTTTCTGGAAAGCTGTGGCTTCCTTCGCCGAATCCTGTTGTAGGGAAGTCGTCAAAGCGTCCTTCAATCGCATGAGGTTCCAGAGTCCGATTTTGGGTTGTTGAAAGTAGGCGTATCGGCCCTGTCGATCAATCGAGCTGAAAACTTGGTCGAAGTTAAATTCGTCCATAAAAGCACAGGGACCAAAATCGATGGACTCTCCCGAGATGCTCATGTTGTCTGTGTTCATTACACCGTGAATAAAGCCGATGGAGAGCCACTGAGCGATCAACTGAGCCTGCGCCTTTACGACTGCTTGCAAAAGTGTGAGGGCCTGTTCTACTCCGATTCTGGGAGAAGTGGGATCGAGATGGGCTGCTAATTGCGGATAATGGCGTAGGAGGGCATATCGGATTAGGGAAGTGATTGCTTCGGGTCGGTCGAGAGTTTGGGCGTACTGAAATGTTCCGACTCTCAGATGGCTTGAGGCGACTCGGGTTAAAATGGCGCCGGGCAGGACTCGATCTCGAAAAACCGGCTCACCGGTGAGGGTAACTGCGAGCGCTCGAGTGGAAGGAATGCCTAGACCGTGCAGGGTTTCACCTATGAGAAATTCTCGAAGCATCGGCCCTAAGGCGGCACGACCATCTCCTCCGCGAGAAAAGGGGGTTCTGCCAGACCCTTTGAGTTGGATATCCATTCGAGTGCCCTGGGGCGTGAGATGTTCGCCCAAGAGAATGGCTCGACCGTCGCCTAGAGTGGTAAAATGCCCAAATTGGTGCCCACAGTAAGCCTGCGCAATGGGCTCCGACCCGGAGATCAGCACGTTGCCCGTCAGAACTTGGGCGCCTTGTTTGGATTGAAAGAGTTCGACATCGAGACCGAGTTCGCGAGCTAGAGCCTCATTGAAGGCGATTACGCTAGGTTGGGTCACTGGGGTAGGGGGCTGGACTCGGTAAAACGCTGTGGGAAGAGTCTGATAAGAGTTGTCCCAATGGATTCCTCCCCAGTTCGAGGGGCGCAAATTTTTACCTTCTCGAGTCACGCTAGGTCCTTCATGCAATTTCTCTGTGTAATTTTTCTGTGCAAGTCATCTGGCCGATTGAATAACTTGAGTAATAATGCGATGATTTATGGTTGATTTTTTGATTATTTTCAAGATAAAAAATTGATTGCAGTCTGTCACTCGTACTTAAGGAGCTCATGCAATGCAACCCCTGCGGTCGGTTCGAGTCTTAGGCACTGGCAAATATCTTCCGCCTCATCGCGTATCTTCGGATCAACTCGATCTGCTTCTCGATCGACCTCAAGGGTGGTCTCGACGAAAGAGTCTCATCGACGAGCGCGCACATGTGACCACGGAAACCGTTTCTGAGATGGGTGCAAATGCCCTCCGCTCCGCTCTCAAGATGGCGGGGCTGGCCCCAGCAGACCTGAGTTTGATTCTCGCGGCAAGTAGTGTGCCCGAGCAATTAATTCCGTCGACGTCGGTTTTGCTTCAGAAGCAGTTAGGACTGGAGAACTCGGGCATTCCCTGTTTTGATGTGAACTCCACTTGCTTGAGCTTTATTACGGCTTTCGATCTTGCAAGTCACCTTTTGAGCTCGGGGCAATATCAGACGATTGCAGTCGTTTCTTCGGAGATCGCTTCCCGGGGACTCAATCCAAAAGACTTCAAAACGTTTTCACTTTTTGGTGACGGGGCGGCAGCAGTAGTTCTTGGTGCCTCTTCAGGGGGGGGAAGTGGTGTTCTGGGTTCTCATATGGAAACCTATAGCTCTGGGTCTGACTTGTGCCGAATTCGAGCAGGTGGAAATCGGTTTAATCCGATGAATCCGCCTCCCGTTTATGAAGATTATTTATTTCAAATGGATGGGCTTAATCTTTATCGCTTTGCATTCGAGAGGATCTCTCCGTTTTTCAAAAAACTCCTCGATAAAAGTGGCTTAAAAATGGAAGAGGTCAGTCTTGTGATTCCGCATCAGGCGAGTCCACTCGCTCTCGAGCATATGAGAAGGCATTTGGAGGTCCCAAAAGAAAACTGGGTGGACATCATTCGTTCTCACGGGAATCAAGTGGCTGCCTCGATTCCGACTGCGCTTCACGACTCGATTGCTCAGCAGAGGCTGAAGCCAGGGATGACGGCGATTTTGTTTGGCACTGCGGCTGGAGTCTCTTTTGCTGGCTTGGCTTTGCGGTACTAGAGTATGAACCCGATTTTGATTACGGGAGCCACTGGGTTTCTTGGTCGGCACCTGGCCTTTCGTTTGGTTTCGTTGGGGCATCAAGTCACGGCTTTGGGGCGAAACGCAGAGGTGGGGCAGCAACTGCAGACGGCAGGCGCTCAGTTTTATCCCGTTGACCTTTTGGATGCTGCAAAATTAGTTCAGTGCACTCAGGGAGTAGAGTACGTATTTCACTGCGCCGCCTTATCGTCGCCCTGGGGTAATTATCAGAAATTTTATCAG
>CAINWE010000250.1 GCA_903854365.1 Oligoflexia bacterium | reverse complement strand
TGTCAGCAGAAAGGAGAGCGATCTCGGAACCAGAAAAGAATCCCTCGATGATTAGAATTGGAAAAACCATCAGAAAAAGTTTGAAAGCCGTTAGATTCATGATTTCTTCCTTTGAATGTCTCGAGAGAGGTATCGATAGCCGTAATTGGAGTCCTTGGTGTCTCCGCGAAAGGTCTCACTCGTAAAGAGATCTTCAAAGACAGCATCCAGAATATCGCTCATGGTAACGACACCTAGTACTCCGTCTTGAGCGTCCTTGACTACGGCCATATGAATTTTTTGGCGTTTAAATTTTCGGAAGAGGGCATTAAGCCTCAGGTTCGGACGAACAAAGAAGGGACGCCTCATAAAATCTGCTACTGTTTTTGAAGAAATCGAAGAATCGATTTTCGCTCGCAGCAAATCCTTAGAATAGAGTATGCCAACAACTTCTAACTTGTCTGCGCTGAGAATGGGGATGCGGGAGTATCTCCTATCTCGAAACGCCTCAAGAGCATCTTTGACCGAGGTGTGTAATGGGATGGATAACACCTGCGAGAGCGGCGTAGTCACCTCTGAAACTGAGGTATCGTCTAACTCGAAAACATTTTTGATCAGATCGAATTCACTTTGTCCAATCGCTCCTTCTTTATGTCCTTCTTCGACCATGATCAAGAAGTCTGATTCCTTGAGGATTTGGTCCTGACTTATAAAGTCTGCACTTCCATGATTCAACGAAGCTTTTTTGCTAGAAAAGAGCCTAAGGATCACGCCCGCTAGCCAGCGAGCTGGTCTAAAAGTCTCATAGAGGAAATTCAAAGGACCCACGCTCAAGACGGCTACATAACGGTTGAGTTTCGCTGCAACTACCTTCGGAGTGATTTCGCAGAGAACGAGGACAATGGGTGCGGTAATGAGAATTCCTACGAGTGTATTTGCTCCCCATCGCGGAAATACTGTGAGTAAAAGGCTCGGAAGTGCCTCAGTTTTTGTTACGGCCTCAGTGATCATCGAAGAAAGAGCAATATTAATTATTTCATTGATGATGAGGATCGTAATGAGAATTCCACTCGGGTCGCTGAGAAGTTTTTTAATCGTGCGGTGTGCTGGGCGAAACTCCTCCTTCATCGATTTAATTTGAAATCGAGAGAGGCTAAAAAGCGCGATCTCAGAGGCCGATAGGTAGGCTGAAAAAATAATCAAAAAGAGGCATGCGAGCAGCTCAAGCGAATTCATGATTAGGTTTTCGCATGATTAAGTCGGCCCAGCAAGTGAGAGAAGTGAAGGAGGAGGAGCCCTAAGCGAGGAGGGGCTAGAACAACGTCCTAGCCCCTCCTCTCAGTTTTTATTCCCTGTCTAGAATGATCGGTTAAGCGGCTCGATCAAATCCTGGGCGGGGGGTGATTGATTTTTTGCGAGTAGTTCTAGACTTCTCTTCTTTGGGAGGGGTGACGGCTCCCTTGACCTTCAATTTCGGTAGTCTTGCGGTCAGCGCAATGCTGAGAACATGATCGATCGTTTTTGCTGGAATGAAGGTCAGTCGGTTACGGAATTCTTCTGGAATATCATCGAGATCCTTTTTGTTTTTCTCCGGAATGATAATCGTCGTGATTCCGTGCCTCATTGCAGCTAGCGCCTTTTCTTTCAGTCCGCCGATCGGAAGTACCCGGCCTGTGAGGGTAATTTCTCCGGTCATGGCCACATCTCGTCTGAGCGGTATGCCCGTCAGTTTTGAGATCATTGCGGCGGCCATGGTAATTCCA
>CAINWE010000249.1 GCA_903854365.1 Oligoflexia bacterium | reverse complement strand
GAGCTAAGAAGAACCCTCAGTACCTCATCGTCGCAGTGGACTCTAGCAAGAAGAGAGATGGCGCTTACCTTGAAAATTTAGGTCATTATTACCCTAAGGCTAAGAATTCGGCAGATAAGATTAAAGTGAATACTGATGCGCTGAAGGCTTGGCAGGCAAAGGGTGCTCAATTCTCACAAACTGTTGGACAACTAGTTAAAACCTTAGCAAAATAATCATATCGATTCTAAATACGGTTTTCGTATTTGACTAAGGGAGTTTTTTCTTCCTGGTAGTATCGGGGTGGTTGGCTCCCTAAAGTTGATGAGATACTCGTGTGATCAGTCATGAATGTTTAAGTGACCGAGTGAGCGGGATATCTTTTGTGTGCTGGTTTTCTTATATTCTAAAAACTCCGGACGGGTGCGTTCGGAGGTTTTTAAAAGAGAGTCAAAAATGGCCCAACCTTCAAGCATGGTGAGTTCTAACGAAAAATTAAGTGAGCTTGCTAAGATGATTGCTTACTTGGCAAAAATGCTAGTTGACGCTCCAGACCAAGTTCATGTCAATGAAATCGTAGGCGAAAATACGACTGTCATTGAGTTGAAGGTGGCTAAAGAAGATCTTGGAAAAATCATCGGTAAGCAGGGAAGAACGGCTCGGGCAGTGCGGACGGTTTTAAATGGTGCATCCACGAAGCTTCGAAAGCGGACAGTCCTCGAAATTATTGAGTAGGTCGGAGCCGGTCCTTCAATTTCATTTAATTTCACTTTTTCCAGAGGTTTTTAAGACCGTTCTAGAGTCGAGTCTGTTGGGCAAAGCTCAGAAAAAGGGTCTAGTCACCTACTCTTTGACTCAGATTCGAGATTTTGCTCGAGATAAACACCGAACAGTCGATGATACCCCTTTTGGCGGCAGTGAGGGGATGCTTCTGAAGCCTGATATTCTCTGCGATGCTTGGGAGTCGGTCATGCAGAAGGTTCCTGTCGAAGAAACCCCCAAGTTGAAGACAATTCTTTTATCTCCCCAAGGTAGGCTATTAGATCAAGCTCTGGCTCGGGAGTTGGCTCAATCGACTCATTTAATTCTCGTCTGTGGGCATTATGAGGGGGTGGATGAGAGGTTTATTGAGCTTTGCGTGGATCAAGAGGTTTCGATCGGCGATTATGTGCTAACGGGGGGAGAGCTTCCAGCTTTGGTGCTGGTAGATGCTGTGACTCGGTTGGTGCCCGGTGTCGTAGGAAATGAGCGATCCATCACCGAGGAGAGTTTAGAAAATGGCCTTCTCAAGTATCCTCAGTATACCCGTCCGAGAGAGTTTCGTGATTTAAAGGTCCCCGATGTTTTGTTGAGTGGAGATCATGGCGCGATTGGAGCTTGGCGGCAGAATCAGATGTTGGATAGGACCGAGAAAAAGCGTCCTGATCTATGGCAAAAATTCAGCTTGAAAAGCAAGTCTCGTCGGTGATAGGAGTTGGCACGCTGTGACTGTACCGATTTATGTAGCACTTCTTCATTTCCCTATTGTGAACCGAAAAGGGGCTATCGTTACGACGGCTGTGACGAATATGGATATTCACGACATCTCGCGGTCTTCAAGGACTTATGGTGTTCAAAAGTATTTCATTGTCACGCCCATTGAAGATCAGCATCAGTTAGTAGGAAGAATTCTGGGGCACTGGAATACAGACCAGTCTCGTGCTTATCATCCTGATCGAGTCGAGGCGGTTTCTTTGGTTCAGTTGGCTCGAGATTTCGAGGAAGTAAAGGCGGCTATTTTTGCAAAGCACGGGCAGAATCCAGAGGTGGTTCTGACTGATGCCCGCCCATTTCCAAACTCTGTGAGTTATGTCGATTACCGACGTGAATTAACAGAGGCTGGACGAGCTTCAAAGCCTGTGGTCCTTGTGTTTGGGACGGGTTGGGGAGTGTCGGATACCTTCTATCCCGAGGTGCATCGGATTCTAGCTCCGGTGTACGGGCCAGAGGGTGACCAGGGTTATAATCACCTCTCTGTTCGATCGGCTGTCGCGATTATTCTCGATCGGCTTCTCGGAAAGTAACCGGTCCAAAATTTGACTTGGGATCAATGCGGAATTTGGATGTCATAGAGCTAGGGCAGAAAGAAATTAAAAGAGTTTCGATTCGGTCGGACTCTGAGTTCCTAAGGAATTAAAATGGCAGCAACAAAACAAAAGTATCGCAGAACAAGCAAAGGTAAATTAGTTGGACAACGAGGACTTGCCGCGCGAGTAGCGCTGGTAGAGAAGTCCATGGTTCGTTCCGATTTTCCTCAGTATGATTCAGGTGATACGGTTCGAGTTCACGTTCGTATTAAAGAAGGTGAAAAAGAGCGTATTCAGATTTTCGAAGGGATTGTGATTGCTCAGTCGAATCGGGGTGTGAATCGCTCATTTACTGTCAGAAAGATTTCCCACGGTGTCGGTGTGGAGAGGATTTTTCTGGAAAGCTCACCGAAAATTGCAAAGCTTGAGGTCGCTCAAGTGGGTCGTGTCCGCCGCGCTAAGCTCTACTATCTCAGAGGTTTGGAAGGTAAGGCAGCTCGGGTTGAGCGTGAAGTAGAGACGATTGCGTCTGCTTCAGCGTCCGCTTCTGCTCGCGCAGCAAAGGGAAACGCTTAAGCTGAGAGCTGAGTGACTGATGCCCAATTTAGAGTACGAATGTCAGCTCGGCTTTCCTAATGTCAGAGTGGCAGGCGTCGATGAAGTTGGAAGAGGGTGTATCGCCGGGCCGGTCGTTGCTGGCGCGGTGATACTCCCTTCTTGTATTGATTTCGATCAAGATCCCTGGCTTCATGAGGTCGACGATAGCAAGAAGATGAGCGCTGAGCAGAGAGATCGGATTGCTCCGTTGATTTATCGCTGGGCTTCATCAGTCGCAATTGGAGTTGCCTCGGTCGAAGAAATTGACCAAATCAATATTTTTCATGCTTCCCATCTCGCCTTGGTGCGAGCTGCGTGTGCTCTTGGGGTTGTACCGAGTCACGTTCTAGTGGATGGAAAGTTTCTCCCTAAGAAAGGGTTTCCCGCTCCAGCTACAGCCGTGATCAAGGGTGATCAAAAGTGCCTGAGTATAGCTGCGGCTTCGATTGTAGCCAAAGTTTGGCGGGATGCTTACATGTTAGAGTTGGATCGACAGTTTCCTGCCTATGGTTTTTCTCAGCATAAGGGATATCCAACACCCCAGCATGCACGGGCTTTGAAGGCTGTCGGGATTTCGGCGGTGCATCGTCGGTCCTTCAAGACAGTTTCTGCACTGGCCTGACGAGTGTGCGAGTGTACGTCAGGCATCAACTTGGAAAAGCGACTGAAGACCTGGCCAAACAGTGGTTTCTGAGTCAACCGGACTATCGCCATCTGGAGAGTAATTTTAGATGTCGCTGGGGCGAAATAGACCTCATCTTTGAACAGCGTTTGGATGAAGGACAGAATTGGGAGTTGGTGTTCGTGGAGGTGAGAGCTCGCTCGGATGGCTCTTGGGTCAGTCCGTTGCAGAGTGTCGATTGGAAAAAGCAAAAACGTTTGAAGAAGACCGCTGACTACTTCCTGTCTCGATACGAAGGTCCGGCGCGTTCGATGCGTTTTGACCTCATCTATCGCGAAGGTTCGTCGTGGGGGCATCTCCCTAATTTGTTGCTGAGTTGACGCTTAATGGTCGAAACTACTTCGGGCCCGATCTTCGCTGTCGTAGAATTGGAAGAGATCTGCTTCGTCGAAGGATTGGATAATTTTTCGAAATTCGCTCTTCACATTGCAGTAGCGAGGATGATTTGGAAAGCGGGTGTTAAATTCTTGCAGCGTTTGGATAAAGGTAGAAATGCCACTCGAGCCGACGAATTCTAGTTTTTCAAGGTTGAAAATAATATTTCGCGGCGTTGAGTCGGTTCGAATTTCCTGAATTAACTCTTGAAGTTGATCTCGGAGAGGAACGTGGGTGCCGAAGTCTAGTTTGCCATCCATGGAGACGATAATGACGTTTTCCGATTTCTTAATGTGAGTTTTCATTGAAAACCCTCCTTGAGCCTTCTATTATCCATTCGAAAATGAATCAAACCAATAGGAAAATTTTGCCGTTGGGTTTATGGGTGGTAGCCACTCCGATCGGAAACCTAGATGATCTGACTCCTCGCGCTGCTGGGGCCTTGGAGCAGGCAACTTGGATCTTGTGCGAAGATACTCGTCGAACTGCTCAGCTCCTTTCGGCTTTGGGCATTGCTCTAGGTAAAAATCGCCTGTCGCGGTTTGATGCTCACTCCGATGCAAAGCAGGTTGAAAAGTGGATCAGGATTCTTCAGGAGGGTGCGTCGATAGCTCTTGTGACAGATGCTGGGACTCCTTCCATTAGTGATCCAGGGTCATTGTTAGTGGCTGCTGCGCATCGTGAGGGAATTCGGGTAACGCCCGTTCCTGGGGTTTCAGCTGTGGCAACATTTTTGTCCGTAGCAGGCTTGATGGGAAGTGCATTTTATTTTGGAGGATTTTTTCCGAGAAAGAGCTCTGAACAACTCGAAGTCCTCCAGAAAGCTGCGTGCTCTCCTTTAGCGCAGATTTATATTTGGTTTGAGAGTCCTCATCGGATTCAAGAGGCTTTGGAAAAAGTTGAGGTTTTTTGCCGCGAGCATGCCGTTGATGCGGTCGTGATTGCCGCTAAAGAGCTTACTAAGATTCATGAGCATCTATTTCGAGGCGCCGCCAGTCATGTGAGCCAGCAGGTTCGACAAGAGTTGGCGTCAGAAGGCGTTTTGGGGGAGTGGTGTTTTGCAGTTGAGTTTTCGAAGCGGAAACTCACCGATTCATCCGGTATGGGTAGGGATCAGTCGCATGAAGAGTCGTGGCGCTTGACTCTGGTTTGTTTAATCGAGGAGGGGGTGAATCCCTCTCAAGCTGTGAAGCGAGTGAGTCGGGCTTTTGGTATTTCTAAGAATCGTGTATACGAGCACGCTATCGAGGTTCAAAAAAAAATATAGGTTTTTGTGTTGATTGTTTCAGGAACCTCCGTAGACTTAAATATGTGGTTGTGGAATGAATCCAAGGATGGATTCAGGAGTGTTAGTATTCTCGTGGGCCTCGGTGGAGTTAGGATGACTCTTAACTGAGGCGTTTCTTTCTTGTCATCATCGTGTATCTCACTCCTGTTGATTTATTAAATTGATCATTTTTTGTATTTTAATTGGGCAGGAGGCCCATGCCAACCCGAAAGAAGAAGGAATTGCGTTCTGAGGGTAGGAGCTCCTCAGAAACCTTCAAAAAAATTAAAAATCTTGAAACCGAGATTGCCGTTGTAATTGGCGAATTGGAGCAGACTCTTTGGCGTGTCGAATGCTTGGGGAGATTTGCTTCTCTGGTGGCGGCCGACGTCAGTGCGGAAGTCTTAGTAAGAGGCGCCCAAGAGGCTGCTTGTCAGTTACTTCAATGTGAGTCAACATCTATTTTGCTCGTCGATCCGAAGACTGGTGTTCTGCCTGATCCCTTTACTCTGGGTGCAGGGGCTCGTTCCTCGTTACAAGTACCCTTGAGAATGGGACAATCGATTTTTGGTATTATTCAGGTTTTAAATAAGGTCCCAAGTATTTCTAGTGGAACTCGCCATCGAGACAGCGCTCATTTTGACGAGAAAGATTCTCGACTGCTCGAGGAGCTGAGTAAGTCTCTCAGTGTGGGTCTCCAGAACGCTCGGTTGAAGTCACGGCTTCAGAAGTCGTTTCATGAGACGGTGGAAGTACTGACAGAGGCGGTCACAAAGAAGGACCGTTACACAGGGGGGCATACAAAGCGGGTCGCTTATTACGCTTCACTGATTGCGAAGTATATGGACCTGACTCCTGAGCAAAGTGAGATGGTTCGTTGTGCGGCGTTGCTTCATGATGTGGGCAAGATTGGGATCGAAGACAAAATCCTTAAAAAAGAAGGTCCTTTGAACGACGCAGAGTGGTTGGTCATGAAGACTCACCCCGAATTGGGTCATGAGATCTTATCTCGGATGGATGGATGGAGAAGTGCTGTAGACGGCGCTTATTGTCATCATGAGCGTTGGGATGGAAAAGGCTATCCTGCAGGGCTAAAAGGAGAAGAGATACCGCTCACGGCCCGAATTGTTGCGCTTGCAGATGCTTACGATGCCATGGTGAGTAATCGTCCTTATCGTCAGGGGATAGCCCCAGAAGTCGCTTATGAAGAGATTGTGCGTCAAAAGGGGACGCAGTTCGATCCGCGGGTGGTGGATGCTTTTGTTTCGGCCTATTTGCATGAAAAAATGGGAAAAGGGCCTTCAGGACGTAAGGCAGAGCCAACCTAGATATTCGCTCATCAAATCTTGCTTCGCGGCAAATACCCTGCTAAGTTTTCCGGTACATGGCATGGTTTGATGACTTAAAAACACCTAGGATTAAGACACAAGTCTCCCAAAGGACTTCCAAAGTTCCTGAAGGCTTATGGGTCAAGTGCCCGAGTTGTGGAGAGACTCTTCAAAGTAAGGTTCTCAAGGATAATTTACAGGTTTGTCCTGAGTGCTCCTACCATTTCAGAATGTCTGCTGCGGAGCGGATCGCACTTCTGACGGATGAGGGGAGTTTTGACGAATATGCGGAGGATTTGGTTTCTACTGATCCTCTGGAATTTGATGATATGAAGCCCTATAAGGCGAGGCTTCGTTCGGCTGCTAGTAGTACTGGGATTCGGGATGCTTTTGTAGCGGGAAAAGCGAAGTTGGGCGGCCTGCCTTATCACTTGGGCGTTTTCGAATTTAAGTTTATGGGTGGCAGCATGGGGGTAGTCGTCGGAGAGAAGGTGACTCGTGTGTTCGAGTCAGCCTTGGAAGACCGATTGCCTGCAGTGATTGTCTCCGCTTCGGGTGGAGCCCGGATGCAGGAGGGGATACTTTCGTTGATGCAGATGGCGAAAACTTCTGCGCTGATTAGTCAGCTTCGCGATCAGGGAATTCCCTATATTTCTGTTTTGACGGATCCCACCACCGGGGGAGTTGCTGCTTCGTTTGCGATGTTGGGAGATCTGATCTTAGCGGAGCCCAAGGCGCTGATTGGGTTTGCAGGACCTCGAGTGATTCAGCAGACGATTCGGCAGTCCTTGCCGGAGGGTTTTCAAAGGAGTGAGTTTCTATTGCATCACGGCTTTGTCGATCGGATCGTAAGTCGTAAAGAGCTCTCGAGCGAACTTCGCCAGTGGATGTGGCGATTGGGACGACATCAATGCCGTTTCCCCGTCGGACGCTAAAAGCGATTCGGAATGGCCTTGCTCTGGCGTTTGTTCTCGCGTTAGCAGGTGCTTCTGCAACTCACGCACTCAGCGGGGGTGAAGCCATTCATTTTTCCGGAGATCGAGAAATTTGGGATCGAAAGCAGAATCTCGTTCATTTGCTCGGGCATGGCGTCGTGGTTCAGGTGGGCGAAACACTCAGTGCCGATGAGATAGTAATTGACTTTAATACTCGTTTTTTAGTGGCTAAGGGTAATTGCATTTATAGTGCTGAAGAGACCGTGATCTGGGGAGATGAGATGCGGTTCAATATCGATTCCCGTTCGGGCGAGGTGATCCGTGGACGAGTTTCGAATGATCGATTCACGCTCCGTGGGGGGGTGATACATCGGCTGGGCGAGGGCAGATTTAAGACTCAGTGGGGTGAGTATACGACGTGTATCGACTGCGCCCCCTCATGGACGATTCTTGCAGAAGATGTAGATATGCAAACAGAAGGGTATGCATTTTTTAAAAATGTGACCCCGCGAATTAAAGATTCTCCGGTGTTTTGGTTGCCCTATTTGATTGTGCCGATGAAAACGCAGCGACAGTCGGGGTTCTTGTTTCCTT
>CAINWE010000248.1 GCA_903854365.1 Oligoflexia bacterium | reverse complement strand
GATTCAAGCCACTTTCGGGCGCTAACGTCTTTGATGCATTCTCAAGCGTCGTATTGAGTTGACGCATTGTCTTTTTGAGGTCTTCGGGATTAATCGCCTGCTTCAAATTCCCCGTCAGAGTGCTCATCTCCTGAACCAGATCATCCACACGATGCACGAGATGTTGCATATCCTGGCCTTCTTCACCCACCGGAATTTCAGCCCCTCCTCGATCCGAGCCGCTGCGAGCCCTCGGCCGGGTATCTGAAGTCAATTTACCGGATGACTCGGCACCTACGCTCGCGTGGGCGGAGGGAATCAGCCAATCCATAAATCGACTGCCCAAACGGCTACTGGAAGCAGGCGCAGGGGCGGCGTCCTCTGAGTGCAGGTATCTCACCGGCTTCAACTCGACGAACTTATCTCCCAAAAATCCCTCGCCCCTTAAGTAAGCCTTCGTCCCGGGCAAAACCTCCACCGGGGCAGTCAAACAAATCCCCAAGGTCACACCCGTTTCACGCAAGACCACCGACTTTAAATACCCAATATCAATCCCCAACGAACGAACCGGCGACTTACTTTTTAATCCAGTCGCATCATCGACGCTAATCGTCACAATTTGACACGATTTCCACCAAAAAGGTCGGTTGCTCACCAAAATCGTCGCGCCGATGAGCAGAAATAAACCGAGAAACGCAAAAACCCCGACTTTGAATTTAGTTCCTGTTGTTGAACGTGATGTATCCATCTTAAGTCACCTTTAATTGCTTCAATCCGAGCGGCAAAATTGCCGTAAGAATATAATCACTCAGCAAAATAGAAAGACAGGTTGCTACCACTGTGGTTCGGGTCGCTTGCCCGACCGCACTCGCTCCACCAAAGGCTCTCAGGCCACAAAAGCACCCCATCCAAGTCAGAACTAACCCAAAGAAAGCGGCCTTGACGACACAGTGCACGATTTCAATTCGATCTACGACATAAAGGTAATGATTCCAATAAATCGTATACTGCAACCCGAGAACTCCACAGGCAATTACCGCCGCAGCAACGGAAGCTACGCCCGTAAAAATCAAACTGAGCACGGGAAGAGTGAAAAAGCCAGCGGCCACTCGAGGAAAGACTAGGTATTCGAGCGGATCGACAGCCATGACCTCGAGCGCATCGACCTGCTCGCTGACATTCATACTTGCGATTTCAGCAGCCATTCCTGCCCCGGCGCGGCCGGTGACCATAATGGCGGTCATCACAGGAGCCAACTCTCTAAAAAGCGCAACTCCAATCGTGCCCCCCAAAAGAGACTCACTGCCCAGGCGATGAAGCGAGGTAAAAAGCTGAAAACCGAGGACTGCGCCCATAAATACTCCAGCGACAACGATGATGAGCACCGAATCCACACCAATAAATTCACACTGTCGAAGGAAAAAGCCCCGTCTCCGCCATAAAAATCGTCCTGCCAGCAAAGTATCGCGGACAAAAATCGAAAAATCACCCAAAAGCGTGATAGCAGACGTTATTGTTCGAATGGGACTCACGGCCTTGTAGTTAAGACTAATTTTGCTAGAATTACAAGTGAATCATCATCAAAAAGAAGCCGTAAAAAAGTACCCTAAAGAAAGAACTCTGGAGAAACAGAT
>CAINWE010000247.1 GCA_903854365.1 Oligoflexia bacterium | reverse complement strand
GGGGCTTCTTGTGGTGAAGACTCAGGGGAGGTCTTCGTTTGATAATGACCTGCCAGTGAATGGTCTCCGGCGGGCTTCTAGTGAGTCGTCGGGTTCGGCGATTTTGGTGAACGAGATGGGTTTTTTGAGTGAGCTGTATTCAGCTGCGGATTGGGCTTGGGTCGGTGGTGGTTTTGGAAGTGGGATTCATAGTACTTTAGAGCCTGCCTGTTATGGAGTTCCTGTTGCGGTTGGTCCTCGTGGGGTCCAGAAATTTTCTGAAGTCAATTTGCTTTCTCGAACGGGGCAGCTCTCGGTTATTTCCAGTGTTGCTGATTTAGATCGCTGGGTTTATTTTAGTCCTAGTCCCGAAGATCGACTCCGGTGGAAACAAGATGCTCAAGCGCGCAGGGGGGCGACCAGTCGGATTTTGGACGATCTCCGGACCCAGCTAAAAAGATGACCCCCTATTCAATTCCGTTAATCATGTTAAACTGCTCCCTATGACGGAACAAAACCAATCTCAGCAGGGTGTTAAGTACTTAGATGAAGTTCTGATTCGCCTGAGGATGAGCCTTCACGATGGGCATTACGCCGGGGGCTTGGTGGATGGAGCTCGGATTCTCCAGCTTTTTGGGGACGTTGCGACTGAGTTGTTGATTCGTTGGGATGGAGACGAAGGGTTGTTTCGAGCCTACGAGTCGATCGAGTTTCTTGCCCCTGTTTTTGCGGGAGATTATATCGAGGCTAGAGGAAAATTGGTTCAAGTCGGAAGGACGTCGCGCTTAATTGAGTTCGAGGCACGAAAGGTCATTCAACTTCTGCCTGAAGAGCGTGGAGGTCTGGGAGTTTCTTCGGCTGAAGTGCTACTGGAACCTCTGCTCGTGTGTCGGGCTAAAGGAACTTGTGTCACGCCTGTGAGTTTACAGAGACTCAGGCATGGGTCCTAGCTCAGGAGAGGTGAGATCGTGAAAGTCAGAGACCATTACGATTGGATTGTGCTGGGTGCTCACCCTGGGGCTTTAGTGAGCGCGAGTTTGGCTGCGCGTTTGGGGCTTTCTGTTTTGATTTTGCCCTTCGGCGTACCTATGGCAACAAGACGGCTGCAAAATGGTCAAATCTTCGATGCAGAATCGAACTTCATTTGTGGATTGGTGGGAGATGGATCGGCTCCTGGCTTGGTACAGCAGTGCCTTGGGTTGAGTGAGTGGCCGTCGGAGTGGGCGAGTGTGATGCAGCGGGGCGACAAGGTGAGACCCCAAGTGCTCACTCCTAGTTCTCGATTGACTCTGGAATCTAATGGGAGGCTGCAGTCTGAGCTACAAAGGGAGTTGGGATCTGCGGCTGGGCTTCAGCTGGGATTAGAGCAAGCTTTGATAGACCACGAGGAAGACCTGGTCACTTTTTGGAATCAATTGCTGAACAAGCTGATTTCCAAAGAAGTCGTTTTGCCCGGAACTCAGGTTCCCTCTCATTCTTTACATCGGTTGCTCGAGGAGCTGCGAAAGAGAATAGTGACCGAAACGAAGGCGAGGCAGAAAGTCGCTCGCTCGCGTTCTCTCAACATTTCTTGGCTTTCGATATCCGAGCATGCTGGGCGATTGGTAGAAGGTCTAGGTCGGGATGATTTCGCTGAGATTTTGGGTGGTCTCTATTCCGGACTGACTTCGACTGCAGAGCTGAATCCGAAGTTATTCGATTTGCTGATGATTTTTAGTTTGTCTCGGTCGGGTGCTTCTTTTCGTGGGGGTGTGAGTGCCTATCGTGAATTGCTGATGAGTCGAGGGGTTGAGCTGGGCGCGCATTTTTCCCCACAGGCCCATTGTAAGCGGGTCTTTATTGAAGGAAATCGTTTCCTCGGGGTGCAAATTGCGGGTGCAGGAAACATGATTTCG
>CAINWE010000246.1 GCA_903854365.1 Oligoflexia bacterium | reverse complement strand
TCCTATTTTATTGAGAATAAAAATTCAATGGTTTTATTCGCAATCCATTGAAGGGTACTTGCTCTTAGCTGTGCATCCTAGCTAAGATCTTCCGGAGTTTGCTCCGGAGTGCTTCCAAAGTAGGGTCACGGTCCTGACTAGCCAAAATGAAGGCAGTGATGAGATGGTCTGCTACGGTTTGGCTAGCCGCGCGCAGAGTTCCAATAGTTTCTCGTACTTCAATGGAGCGCTCTTCTAGGAGAGTGCGCAATGCCGTTGCATAGGCTTCGTCTTGGTGGGTTTCAAATCGATATTTTTCCCAGACCTCATGGAGGAGCGGAGTGAGTTTCGTGTAGGCCTCAGCTCGCTGGTCTGAATTGAGGCGTGACCAATAAGTGAGTAGGCCGAGATTCAGTTGTTCAGGACTGATGGGCCCTGTACCTGCGAGTGCGTTTTTCGGGGCGGCTGCAAGCCCAGCGGGTGCCTTCTCTGCGATGCCTGGGGGGGCTGTAAAAGGGGCGAGTTGTGCGGGAGCGGGTTGGTTGGCCAAAGGGAGTGCTCGAGGATTGACCTTGATCTGTAAGGCTATTTCTTGAGCTGGCGCGGAATCGGCCCGGGAGCTGGCAAGAGTTGGAGTGGATGCACCTGCAGGTTGAGACAACTCTGCGGGGATTAATTTTTGAGGTTTTGTCGCAGGATTTGGAAAAAGCTTTCGCATTTCGGGGGGTGCCACGTCCTTGGGGTATTTTCCTTGGGCATTTTTCAAGAAGGGGTCGGAGCCGAGCTCGAGCAAGAATTGAATCGCAGCGGGGCTTTCGCTGTATGCGGCAAAATGGAGTAAGGTGTTTTGATTTCTGAGTCGGATCTTTTGGATCGGAAATCCTGCGCGGTGAAAGGCTCGTAGGCCGCTCTCGTCGTTCATTTCGATCGAGTAGAGGATGGGGAGTTTTGCTAGCTCATCGGTTGAATCAGCGAGCTCTGGGGCTTGGGCGAGTAGGAACTCAATGACTTCGGTTTGGGCTTTAATCGTCGCGAAATGGAGGGGGTTCTTGGATTCCTTTGGTTTGAGTTTCAGGAGGGAGTGGAAAAGGGTCGGCTCGACTGCATTCATTTTTTCAAGAATTTTGATTCTCCCTTGCGATGCGGCTCGGTCGATTGCGGAACATCGGTCGTTGGCCATGGCTTTTGCTAACGAAGGTGCCTTCGGCGTACCTTGGTTCAACTCGAGGAGCATTATGGCTGCGTCGTCTTTTTCTTCTGCGATGGCCACCATGAGGGGAGTAATGCCGGCTCGAGTCTTCTGATGCATCAAAGAGGGTTGAGATCGGGCAATCAATTCGATTTGCGCCAAATCTCCAATTTGGAGAGCGTAGTGGAGAATATTAATTCCTTCGGAGCTGGCAGCACTGAGAATCTTATCCCTAGCTGCGGTTGCAAAAAGGAATCGCATGGCCTCAAGGTTGCCGCTGTGTACGGCGTAACCGAGGTTGAGCGGACCATTTTGGATGATTAATGGGCTGTGGTTCACTCTGTGGAGTAGGTCGCCTTTGAGCTCCGGTAATCGGAAAAATTCATTTTTTTCAGCTGCAGCCATTTTCTCAGTCCACAGAGACAGAATCATTTGCAGCGTGGTGATCTCTGGTGGGAGTTTGACCCTGACGTCGTTATTTTCGGCAGTATCATGAAAAGTGGGTTGGCGTCGGAAGAAGGGCCAGTAATAAAGAGGTAAGTGATTCAGTTTAAACGGTTCGTCACCGGTTTTTCCGTCTTCAATGACGTTGATTTGGATCTGTGAATAAAAGGTTTCGAAGTGCTCACGGACGTACCCTTCATCGGCATCCCCGAGATGGTTCATTCGTTCTCCAATGAGAGTGGTGATGTCCTCTCGTTTGAGAGTGCTCGTGAGCACGTTGGTCAGCTCATCTGACATCGTGAATTCGATTCGGAGTTGCGCAGAGGCTGGAACAATCCAGGTGTTAAAGGTAACTGCTAGCGCGAATGTGAGGAACAGAATGAAATCATTGAATCTAATCATGAGGCGGGAAATCTATTTTGTTTTGTTTAAAAAATCAATGAGAATCCTGCTTGTTTTGCTGGGGATCTTCGGCTAAACGAATGTCAAATTACTTTAGTTGTGCCTTATTGTGATCACTTGGAAGGAATCAGCTTGTTCAATCTTGTGATGAAATTGAATTATTTCTTGCGTTACTTTTTGGCAGTGCTTGGTTTGGGTTTGAGTTTTTGCTCCGAGGTTCATGCGGTAAAACCGTGCGTGAACTGCGGAGACGCTGTGATTGACGAGGAGGTGCTCGAGCACCACGCGCTTGAATGTCCAGATGGGCACCGGCTGGACTACGAGTGCTTGGCTGAACAAGTTCGCTGTTTTGATATTCAGGCATTGAGGGATGAGGGAATTCCCTGCTGCGGTACAACAGATTTGGGAGATGCGTGTATTCACAATTTATCCCTCTCTGACATTTTGCAAACCTTAGAGCCAGCTGATCGAGATGTGGTTACAAATCGCTTGGAGCTCGCTGATAGACCGGGGGAAGAATCTCGGGAGATCGCTCGCCTGAACCACGGGATCCTAGAGGCGTTCAATCTACGTTGTCCTACGGAGGGTTGTGGACAGGTTTTAGAAAGGCCGTCGGATGGGGGTACCTGTAACTCAACTCAGTGCATGGCGTGTGGCGCCGTGGGCTGTTACCTGTGTTTAGACCAATTTAGGAATATGGATGAAGCTCATGACCACGTGAGAGAGCATAGTAACGACTGTTGGGAGTTTCGCCCGGGGTTTACGGCGCGTTATCATTGGCTCTTAGCTCGTGCTGAGTTAGCTCAGGTGTTTAAAATTCGCGTGGTCCCCGAGGTGCGAGAAACTGCTCTCAAACTGCATGAGACTGAGTTGAAGAGCCGTAAGATGTGGCCGATGCCTGCTGGATTAAGGACTGAGGAGTGGCTCGGAGAGGTGAATCGCGGGGGATTGTCGCTGTCGGATCAAATTGAGCTCCTTCAAAACGAACTGATTTATCGCCAAAAGTTAGGGCATGTGAGGAGTGCGGAGCTTCTGACTGGAAAGCTCCGCGAGGTCGGCGGAGTGCCCCTTGAGTCTCTAGACGTGAGGGATGCAGGAGGGCCCAAACCTGAGGAAATGGTTCCTGAACGAGCGGGGGCATGGGAAATGCTCCATGGCGTGGGTCGGCTGATGGTGAGGGGGCCGAGGGTGACTCGAGGCTCATGTAGCGCGCTCGCGGGTTTGGTTGCAGCACTTGTTGTGGGATTTCAATCGTCAGAGATTGCACATATGAAGGCTCATTGGACTCCGAATTTTGCACAAGTCACGCAGGGGGGGGCAAAAGTGAATTACCTAAAAACTCAATTAAGTGATTCGGGGCACCTTTATTTAGTAGGTGGACGGCTTTGGAGCGGCGTTACCTCACAGCCGATGAATTACTCAGAGGCGCAGGCGGTGTGCGCTGGTCTTGAGGGCGGACTGCCTACTGAGGGTGATTATTCGACTTTGAGGCGTGCCCTCGGTTTTTCTCCGTCTCATCAGTTCGGGGTAAAAACGCAGTATGATCCATCGCTAGTCACTGGTCTACGGTTCAATCTCCTTTGGGCCGAAAATCCTGCATTTTTTGGCGGATTGGCGCAGGTTTTTGATGGCGGCTCGGGGTATTTTATCTCAGATACGAGAGACGCCAAGCACTCGGTGCGTTGCATTTTTCAACTATGAGTTGATCTACGGCTTGAAAGCGGGTGCTTCTAAAAGTCGTTTTAAATGAGGGTAGCGCCAATCCTTGAGGATTTTTGACCAGTCGCTCGAGAGGAGGCCCCAAGAGTCATTCCCATTCAGAGGCCAGAAGGCAAAATCAACGTCATTTTCGATGAGGTAGTCGATCATCTGGACAAACCAAGTTTGTTCATTCGTGCTAGCCCAGGGAGATATGCCAAATTCACTCAACCAAACAGGGGCGGTATAGGTCTTGCCTGGTTCTAACAGGTATCCCCATTCCTTCTTGGTAACGGACCTCCAGGTTGCACGGTCAAAGTCTCCGTAAGTAGGGTTGTTTCCTGAGGTCTTTCGATCTCCGGTATTTTTCGGGCCCGTGAAGTGATACTGGTGTGCCGAGTAGACGACTTTGTTCGATTGCTCGAGGCGAATTGGAAGCTTTTTGATCGGGGCTAAAACTGGGCGTCCCCCCATCCAGCAGTCGGGTACAATCCCGAGAATATTAGCTATGCCCCTCCAGTTAATGCCCTCGACAATAATCAAGAGGTCCGGGTTCACACCGTGAATAGCGTTGCCGGCGTCCTGGGCTGCGCGATGCCAGTCGTTATCTCCGCCTTGGCCCCAGTTGGGAAAACTAGGTAAGTAAGTATCCCCTAGTCTGGCAGTGCGTACTTCATTTCGAAGGTCTGCTCCTATGACTGCAGGGTTATCGCGGTAGCGTTGGGCCATGGTGACCCAGTCGGTCTGCCACATCTGGCTCGTTTGACTGTACTTGCTTGAGTAGAGCGATTTATGGTGCCACAATCCGTTGTAATCGTAATTACAGCACCACTCTGCCGTGGTCGTATGGTTATTCAAAATCACCAAGATACCTGCGCGAGTGAGGGCGTTTACCGTATGGTCGTAGACCTCGAGTCGTGTCATCCCGATGAGAGCTGGATTTGCTGCAACCGCTTCGGGATCCACAGGGCGTTGATCATGGATCATCTCATTCGAAAAAGGCAATCGAACGGAGTTAAAACCCCATTCGTTGATTAGTTGTACGATAGAGGAAAGGGGCTGTTGATCCAGGCCCGCGACTACTCCAAACCGGTCACTTGCCCCCCACCAATTCACCGACTTCAATTTAAATCGGTTGCCCTTCGAGTCGACGATATACCGACCTGAGGTGTTGAGTGGTAGATGATTGAGGGCTGCCCTTGCCTGGATTGGGGCCACTATGAAAGTGATGAAGCCGAACGTCAATGCAAGAACCGCTAAAAGGCTGCTTTTTCGAGTATTTTTTGCGATCATGAAGGCTTTCTGTTTATACTATTTGGATTTTTTTTCATTTAACTTGCCTACCATTTGATTGAAGCTTTCCGCAACTTCATAAAAATAATCTCCCTTCCTAAATTGAATCTCACGTAAGTCCGATTGACTTTCGATCGTCTTGAGATGGTGTCTGAGTCGAAAAAGTGGGCCAGCAACCCGATGGGAGAACGCGAGTCCTACGGCACAGAGGCAAAGCAAGGTCAAAACCGCTGAGCCAAGAAAAATTCTGTTCATGATCACCTCTTGTCTCAAAATGAGTTCATAGAAGGGGTCACTCTGAGGAATTTTATAGGAGATTCCGATTTGATTCATCTTCCAAAAAAAATAGTGATTAGCAGCAAAGGCAATGCTCGTAGAGATCGCACTCGAGAAGCAGGTAAACGCAATAAAACGGATTTGAAACTCTGGGTTGATGAGATAAATTAACCGTTTCTTTTTGTGAGTTTCGCTAACGTTTGCCATAAAACAAGACCTCCTTGGGTTTTTTCAGTGAATAGAACGTTATGATTGCGTAAAATCTACATCTTGGATAGCAAAAGCGTCTTGAATTTCTGCTGTTAGATAAGAGGTCGGCATATAGAAAATGCCGCCATCTCCGTGATTCACGGACCAAGAGTTCTTAAGGATGAAGTAACCATCGGTGGTGTGTTGATTAAGAAACGCATAGGCGGGTGCGCCAGAGCCTAAAATACGGACGACTTCAGTATTTGGAATAAAACCAATTGCGAGCATTGCGTGTCCGCCTTGAATCGAGACTGGTGTTTTCAGAGGGTCAGGGAAAAGTCCTTGATCAAAACTTGAGTTCGCCAGGCCGACCTCGATCACGATTGGGCTAGTTTGTAGTAAAGCAATCATGAGTGCTAGGGAACTTTGCGGATCCTGATGATCCCAAACGGACGAGTACTCTGAAATGCGAGCCCCTAAATTTTGGTCAAAGATTTGCCCAATGAGCCCGCACTTTAAGTTTTTTGCATCGTCTAAGGCGCAGACGGGAAGGCCTTCAGAGGGGGAAAATGAGCAGAATTCCCGATACGTACTGGGAAGGTCGCAAGCTCCTAGGAAGTTTGCAGGATTATAATCCCAGTACTCTTCCAGGGGAATTCTATAGC
>CAINWE010000245.1 GCA_903854365.1 Oligoflexia bacterium | reverse complement strand
CTCCTATCTTTTTTTGACGCCCGCGCTGCTACGCCCGGTGAGACGCGATCATCAACTGAGCGATTTTTTGAGAATACTTGAGCGGATTTTCAATCTGAGAGCCTTCATTCAATAACGCCTGCTGATACAAGATCTCCGTCCAGTCCTCTTGCTCGGTTGGAGAGATCTGCAACATTTTCTCATAGAGAGGATGAGTCGGATTGATCTCCAGGATTCGTTTATTCTTAGGAACTGCTTGACCCATGGATTCCAGGAGTCTCTCCATATGCGCAGAAGTGGCTTGATCCGAGGAAGAGACCAAACACACCGGCGAATCGGTCAAACGATCCGAGAGCTTGATTTCTTTGACCTGCTCTTTGAGGGTCTCTTTCATGGCGTCTAAGAGCGGCCGAAATTTCACTTCTACTTCCTTGAGCTTCTCCTGCTCGAGTTTTTTTTCTTCTTCCGTGTTCAAATCCAAATCAGCAGCGGTAATCGATTGGAAGGGCTTTTCTTCAAAGTTTCTTAGACTTCGAGCCACCCAAGCATCCACGTGATCCACCATCAGGAGGACTTCAAAACCCTTGGCTTTGAGCTTTTCGAGATAGGGGCTATTTTGAATTTGACTGAGGCTATCGCCGGTCATGTAGTAAATCGCCTTTTGCCCCGGCTTCATGCGTGTCACGTAGTCTTTCAAGGTCGTGAGCTGATCAGAAGCAGTCGAGTAGAACAAGGCAAGTTCCTGAAGCTTTTCAGAAACGGACGGCTCGGTCGCCATTCCTTCCTTGAGCGTAGCTCCAAAGGCTTTCCAGAACTTTTCGTAGTTCGGTCGATCTTTTTCCAAAAGATCTTTCAGAGACGAAAGGATTTTGGAAGTCAGTGCTTTTTTGATTCGAAGGATCTGTCGATCTTGCTGCAAAAGCTCACGCGAGACATTCAAAGTGAGATCATCGCTGTCCACCATTCCCTGCATAAAGCGCAGGTAGGGCGGAATCAGCTCTTCGCAATCGCTCTTAATGAAAACGCGTTTTACGTAGAGGCTCAACCCAATTTTTCGATCCCGATAGTCGTAGTTAAAGGGCTTTTGAGCAGGGAAAAACAACAAGGAGACAAACTCCGTGGTGCCCTCGGCCTTATAATGAACTGTTTTTAACGGAGGCACCCAGTCGTGGCAAAGGTGCCGATAAAATTCGTGGTACTCTTCCTCCTTGATCTCAGAAGCAGGCCTGAGCCAGAGGGCTTTGCAACTATTGAGGGTTTCGTCTTCGATAACGGTTTCTTTTTTAACGTCTTTTTGGCTTTCTGGACCGTCAACCTTCTGAGCTTCTTCGCCTTCGTCGGCCCCAGGAGCCACTTCGCGCGTGGTGGCCATTTTAATCGGAAACGAAACAAAGTCAGAGTACTTCTTGACGATGTCCTTGAGTGTCCAAGGATTGGTGAAGTCCTGAACCTCGCCCTCTTCGGCTTTCGCGTCTTTCTCGACCTCTTTCAAGTGTAAAGTAATCGTGGTGCCGTGCCCCTGGGCTCGCGGCATCTCTTCAATGGTGTAAGTTCCACTTCCGTCGGACTCCCAGAGAACTCCAGTCTGAGACCCAGCTTTTTGGGTGTGAAGGGTGACTCGATCTGCCACCATAAATGCGGAGTAAAATCCGACTCCGAACTGCCCGATGAGCTCGGGATGGCTCTTCAGCTCCTCGCGCACCTTCAAAAAGGACTTAGTCCCCGAATGGGCGATGGTACCAATATTTTTGACCACCTCGTCGTAAGTCATCCCAATCCCGTTATCTGAGATACTCAATGTTTTAAGTTCTGAATTGGGTTCTAACCGGATTTCGAAACCCTCCGCAGCCGACGGAAGAGCCTTGTCGGTCAACGCTTCGAACTTCAGCTTTTCAATCGCGTCCGAGGCATTCGAAATCAGCTCCCTCAGAAAAATCTCTCGATGCGAGTACAGGGAGTGAATCATCAGGTTTAAAAGTTCTTTGGTTTCAGCTTGGAACGTCTGTGTTTGCTTGGTCATATTCCCTAGGGATGATGACTAAAGAGATGGGTGTCAAGTCCATCGGCCAAAAACTCTTACCAACGCACCAGCCGATCGCCATCCTGAAGATCAGATCATCCACGACGCGCTCGCCCCACTGAACCGGGGACTCCAAGCAAGACGACCCGCGCTTCAGACTCTCCCTGCCTCAAAGACGACCAGCTGAGAGCTGATAAGAATCCCGAAACCGACATGGATGATCGATCACAATGCCAGCGTTCCGTTCAATGCGTCTGTCAAAACTACTTGGCACACAAAGACTATCTAAATTTTGACAAAATGCTAACCTCTTACCCCACACGCCTGACTGTCTATCCCGCTGACTTTTGCTTAAAACTTCGTCAGGCTTTTCGAGGGCGGGATCTGACAGGACGGCGCGACTCCGATAACGAGCTCAAAGAGGCCAGAGCATTTTCTTTCGTCATTTCAGAAACTTCCGTGGCGAGACGCACTTCAGGCTAATGGTTTTGTAACATTGGCATTGAGTTTGCTTATGGCAGCCGCGGCAGGTGAATATGACTCAAATTATTTCGTTAGACAAAATTCGCGAAGCAAAAAAAGCGCAAAAAGAAGAGCCGGAGTATCAAGCTAGAATCGCCCAAATGGACAAGCTCGAGCTCTTGGATGAGATGGTCCGCTTCCAAGAAGAGCGATCCGCAGCAGGAGGGCTGAACATCCGTCTCATGACGCATGGACAACACCTCTTCAAGCTCCTAGAAGCTCGCGCTGAAACCGGTGAATTGCGCGAACTCGCAAGGACCTACGGCAAGCATCTCCAGCTCGAGCTCAAAGCCTATTTTAAATCCGAGAATCAGAGGAGGGCTCCCCGCCCAGCTAAAAAAGGCTGAACAGGGAACCGCAGAAGGCTCAAGCCTAGAGTAAATTACTGGCCAATTCAGAGAGCTTAGAGCGCTCACCCTTGGTCAAAGTAATATGGGCTGAAATTGCTTCATCTTTAAACCGATCCACCAAATAAACGAGACCGTTATTGGCAGAATCGACGTAAGGATTATCAATCTGAAAACTATCTCCCGTCAAAACGATCTTGGTGTCGTCACCAGCACGAGTCACAATGGTTTTGATCTCATGCGGCGTCAAATTCTGAGACTCATCGACGATCAAGTACTGTTGAGGAATCGATCTGCCGCGGATGTAAGTGAGCGGCTCAATTTGGAGTAACCCTTGATTCATCAACTCCTGACAGCCTTTGCCAGCTCCTCGTCGTCCTTTCGCTCCGGTCGTGCCGAATAAGAAATCGATGTTATCAAAGATCGGCTGCATCCAAGGATTCAGCTTCTCTTCGATATCCCCGGGTAAAAACCCAATATCTTTACCGAGCGGAAAAACAGGCCGCGAAACGAGGAGCCGATGGTAGATGCCCTCGTCCACAGTCTTGGCGAGGCCAGCTGCAATCGCCAACAGGGTCTTACCCGTCCCGGCTTTACCCACCAAGCTGACTAATTTGATGTCATCGTTCAAAAGAGCATCAATGGCGAAGGCCTGCTCTGCATTTTTCGGAAAAATTCCCCACAGACCTTCTACGGGCTTGAAGATTGGAACAATACAATCTAGCTCTCGAGAAAATCGCCCCATGGCCGTATGATTCGGGTTCGTTGAGTCCTTGAGGATAATATACTGATTAGGCCGCAGGGGTTGAGCCGGATCTTTATATGCCAGACGCTTATTTTGATAAAAGGCGTCCACCAAGTGAGCATCCACATTCAGAACCGTCGTCCCCGAATAGAGTTGCTCGGGCTCGACGCTCGAGGGCTCGTAATCTTCGGCCTCGATCCCAATCGCATCTGCTTTAATTCGCAGATTCACGTCCTTGGTGACAAACACAACGGGGCGCTTAGGGTGTTCCTTCTTGAGGGAAATTGCGATCGCAAGGATTCGATTATCTGCCTTGTCCATGGGCAGCTCGACCGGCAACGGCTGATTGCCTGCCAACGCAACGGTAAGAATCCCGCCATTCTGAAGCTTAACGCCTTTAGACAGTTCACCGTCAGCTCGCATCTCATCCAAGAGCCGAGAAAAAAGACGAGCGTGACGTCCGTTTTCGCTCATCTCTCTTTTGAAACGATCGATTTCTTCCAATACAACGATCGGAATAACAATGTCGTTGTTTCCAAATTTAAAGAGAGCCTGAGGATCAAAGAGCAAAACGTTGGTATCTAAAATGAATGCTTTTCGCAAAGATGCCTCCCTCATGGATGAATGAACAGCTCGACGTACAGAGTAACAGATCCAAGCGAGCGAGTTAATCTCGCTCTGGACCCACTCTAGTCCAACTTCTCAACCACTCGCAAGAGGGAAGAATAAATTGTTTTCCAAATAGAATGATCAAATGACCCAAGATCGACTAGAAACTAAAATCCGACCGCAACGTGATCATATTCCTAGCTTCTGGATTAACTCCCAATACAACAGACTGCTCTTCGGTATAACGGGTATAGGCTGCAGAAAGGAAACCTAGATCAAGGCCGAGCCCATACGACGGGTAAAATTCACTAAAACCCGCAGCTAAGTAAATCAACGGCAGCTTAATTTTAATGCCAACTTTATTTTTCAACTGCCAATCAATATTATCAAAAACCCGCTGATAATCATAAGCAAGCAGAATAGCGACATCTCCTCCACTGTACGAAAAACCGAATCCCGTTGTTACATTCGAGTACTGAGGGCTAATACCATTTGTAAACGCTGTATTTCCTAGATCTGCAACCGCTAATCCCCACATCACCGCTAATTTATTATTAATGCGATAAACAAACTGAGTCCCCAGATCTAGGCCCACTCCGGACCCTGTGACTTTAGGATTCACATACAGTTTTGAAGTATTCAGGGTCAAAATATCGGTACTCGTTGGTGAAGCAACTCCCCCCGATCGCATCAAATACTTGACGGCAACTCCAAACCGAAGTTCCCCTTTTTTCTTCCCTAACCTGAGGATCGTATCTCCATACCCCACCTGTCCCCCGTAGGTACTCTGTATGCCGAGAGTACCTTTTGGATTATTTGGGTTAGAAAGATTAATTAACCCCTGCACATCTCCAATCGCAGCCACAGCCAAACCCTGAAACGAAGCGACTGCCACCTCCTGAGCACGAGCGTAGATATTCTTACCCATGAGCGCATCGATCGAACTGGTAGTCACCTGACCCGCCAAAAGCGGATTCACGAGCGATTGGGACTTCAAGAGATCATCGGACGCCTCAACCGACAAATTCAAAAATCTGACTTTAAACCGCTTAGCACCGGCCAACCCGGCTGGATTATAAAATAACGACAAATCATCGTCCGCTACAGCACTGACCGCTCCACCCATCGCCTGGACGTCACTGCCGATCAATAAGGGCGTAGAAGCATCGGCCCAAATCACTCTCGACATCACCACGAACAGAACAACCGTCCAGCACCAAACTTGGGTCTTCACGGAACCCCTGTCCAGGTCAAGCTGACCCATTCATTAATACCCGCCGCTGCCCACGAATTCACATCCGTCACTACCCCCGTGCAACTCGTACGATCTCGTAAATTCAAGGGACAGGAGGTGCAGCTCACATTTCCTCCACTTAAGCCGCATCCCGCAGCACATGCAGCATCTAATGCTGTCGTAAATATCAAACTCATATCCGAGTACACTTGAGCGAGAGGCGTGCCGGCGGGCGTAACTGAGGCCAAATAGGTCATCCCATCGTTGAAAAAAAGCGTCGCCGAAGCCATTGCGCACCCGTTCCCTGGAGTATGGGTCGCAGTCTTCCACGGTATCGCAACCGTAGGCTGATGGAGGGCATTAGGGAGCGTATAACGACTCAAAAGTGACCCCATCAAGGTCATACTTAAAAAAGCGAGGTAAGTATTCGACTCGCCGATCCGATCAGTCGACTTAAATGCACCTGGGTTATACCCCGTCGAATTCGTAAAAGTTTGAGAAGAAACCAAAGACCCCAAATTTATCGCAGAGCTCGCCGCGTCTATCCCGCCCTCTGCAGCTTCCGGAATGCCGTCATCGGGACTTGCCGTAGAAGGAAAAGTTTGAACCAAAAACTGCCAAAATCCAGCGCCTTGCAGTTGACCCACCATCTTACCCAGACTCGCCACCACTCCAAGAATATTCAGTTTCGCTGAACATCCGTAGGTAGCCGCCGTTAGCAACCTGATGTCGTTCGTAGAATGGGCAGAATTATAAATGGGCAAAAGAAAACTAAACGCACCTGAACAATCCTGACGATTCAATGACGAAGTCGCGTCTCCAAGAACTGCTGCAATCTCTAAACTATTCGGCTTGCCAGCGGAGTCAAATCCCGGAGATCCACACCCCAAAAAAAGAGTCAGCCCCATCAGACTGGCCAGAGAGAACCGTTTTAACGATGTTTTTGACACTCCCTCACTTAAAGTGGATTGCACTCTCACGTTGTCCAATTTTTTTTGCCACCCCTGACCTCAGTCACACTGCATCTAAATACCGAACTAACCTCTGACACCCTTCTAAGATCGATCTCTCATCTGTTGCAAAACTGAGTCGCACAAACTCTGGATCGCCAAACGGTGTACCGGGAACCACTGCTACTTGAGCTTCCTCAAGTACCCTTTGAGCAAAACCCATCGAGTCCTCGCCCGATCGCAAATACTGCCCAATCCCCACAAAAGCGTAAAATGCTCCCTCTGGAATGTACACATCTATTTTACGAGCTTTTTTCAAATTTTCGAGCAGAAGGTCCCGCCTTTTTCGAAAGCTACTGACTTGCTCAACAAAGTCTGATTCCGGGAGCTTGAGCGCCGCAATCGCTGCCCACTGGGAAAGCGCGTTCACACCCGAAGTACTTTGCCCCTGTAGGGTCAGCATCGCTTGGGTGACTTTCTCAGGAGCAACAGACCACCCTAATCTCCAGCCCGTCATCGCAGCACTCTTTGACACTCCATTGATCGTAATCGTCTGATCCACCCAAGCCGGATTCGCTTCCAAGAATGAACAAAACGGAGTAGCCCCCAAGACGATACGATCGTAAATTTCATCGGATAGAATCCAAATATTTTTTCCAAAGGGAGATTGAGCTAAAACGTCTCCCAGGGCCCGATACTCATCTTTCGAATACAAAGCCCCAGTCGGATTACTCGGAGAGTTCAAGATAAGTACCTTCACATGAGGACCCATTGCGTTCTGTAACTGATCCGGCGTGATCTTAAATCCTTGCCGGCCAGAGGCAGGTATGAACTTAGGAATCCCTCCAGCCAATTTCACCATTTCGGGATAACTCAACCAATAGGGACTTGGGATCAAAACCTCATCCCCAGGATTGAGAATTGCCATGAGCGCATTAAATAAAGCTTGCTTACCACCATTTGTCACCAAGACATGAGCGGCCTTCCAGGGTCGCGAAGACGACAAAGATTTTTGCTGATCGTTCGTCTTGCTCGCGATGGCTTCACGCAAAGCAGGGAGTCCAGCTACAGGAGTATACTTAGACTGATTCCCATGAACGGCATCGATGACCGCTTTTTTTGCGGCCTCTGGAACCCAGAAATCTGGCTCCCCGGCGGTCAAATTCACGACATCCACTCCCTGAGTCTTCATCTGCTGCACGGTTGCATTCAACTTGAGCGTTGCACTTTCTGAAACGCCGTCTAATCGACGAGAGAGTTGGGGTCCACTTTCTTTATTCAGTTGCATCATTTAATACCTTTGCTCTGAGTTTACTTTTGATTCGATTTCACTTTTTCTTTGAGGCGCTTCACCACCTCGGGCGGAACATAGTTCGAAATATCGCCGCCATAGCGAAACAATTCCTTAATGATTGAGGAACTCACAAAATATAAATTTTGCGAAGTCATCATAAAAACCGTTTCCACTTGAGGATTGAGTTGCTTATTCATACTTGCCATCATGAACTCATACTCAAAATCACTGGCAGCCCGAAGGCCTCGAATCACGGCAGAAATGTGATTCGACCGAGCATAATCCATAATGAGCCCAGAATGTAGATCGACCCGCACTCCTTTTCGATCGGCGGTCACGTTTCGAATTAACTCGACGCGCTCCTCTCCCGAAAAAAGAGGACTTTTGTGTCCGGTACCCGCCACCACCAAAACGACTTCAGAAAAAAGCTGTAAACTTCGATCTAAAATATCTAGATGCCCGTTAGTAATCGGATCAAAAGAACCCGGATAGATTGCACGTTTCAATCCTTGGGACATCACTCTACCCTCTCACATATGTCGTCAGCACGCTATCTCCATAAACTTTTTCCCTTTTTTTTACAAGGCCTTGCACCTGATCTGGAAGCTCTTTGACCTGCGATTTTTGAACTCCCCACTCCAGGCAAAAGGTTCCTCCCGGACTCAACCAATG
>CAINWE010000244.1 GCA_903854365.1 Oligoflexia bacterium | reverse complement strand
TCAAAAGCCGAGCTTGGTGCATTTTTTCGAGCGCCAGATCACCGGAACTACCGCGATTGCGGCAATCAATTTCTTAGAAATTTATTAAGAGGTATGGCGCTATGAGTTTATTTACTGACTTCAATTTTCTGCCCTCCTTACAAACGACCCTGACTGAAAAAGCACTAAAAATTCCAAATAAAATACAAGAAAGTACAATCCCATTGCTTCTCGAGGAACGTACTGGAGCGGGAGCCTCCGAAACAGAAAGCGGAAAAACCTTAGCCTATGCACTCCCTCGTGCAGTGGAATCCGATCCTCGCCATAAGGCCATTGAGATGCTTCTCAAAGGTGACTGCAAGCCTCTTTGGGAGAAGAGCAGCCTAAAAGTGGCCCTGATCCCGTTATTCCCTTCTCTCGAGGCGTGCCTGAAGGCACTTTTAGGCCGCAAACACGTCGAACGAGGGCTAGAACGCATCGAACAAGTTTTGGGGAATGAGCAAAAGGGATTACTTGCCCTTCAAGAAAAGCAAGGCGGCACGCCTTCTCACCGAGTTTCAAGACTGCTCATTCTCTCTAATGATGGAAGTGAACGGTTCTACCGGTCCTGTGAGAAATTACTTCTTCAGCACAAAAACCGTGTCCTACTGTTGATTCTGAACGAGCCTTCGACCCGTCTCGCTGAGATTTTCTTAAAAGAAAAAGACAAGACCCTCAAAGCTATCCTAGTCTCCGATCGAGACGCCGTTTCAAGTGCGCTCGTCTCCCTCGTGGAAAGTGTCCAGGACGGCTAAAGCGCCTTCGCGCTCACGCCCATGGTTAAAGCTTTTCGGAGGCCAATTTTTTTGCAAACCTTGATTGAGACTTCTCCTCGCCCAGGCGAATAGACTCAAACAAACCTCCGAGGGTGAGTAGCCTTCCCGAGGTTTCCTCCAGGAACTTCATTGTTTCGCTTTTCTTGGTACTCAAGTTTAGACACCTCTTCAACAAGTACAAACTCAATATCTCCATCGTCCTTACTCATATAGATCGCCCGATAGGCCCGATCTAAACGAATTGAGCGCTGACCTTGGCGGTTTCCAGGCAATGGCTCATGGTACTGGCGGCCTAGCGGCCGACCGTTCTTTTTCTTAGCCTGCTCTTCAGATACCGATCTAAAGCCTCGGACGTCGAAACCCAGTTTCGGCCTTCCTTATGGCCCTCAAGCCTACCTGTCCGGATTAACAGATTCAGATATTTGGCCGAGTACGGGGATCCCTTCGCTAAATCTGAAAGAGAAACATAGCTCTCAATTTCTTTGGAGTTTCTTGCTTTTGCTGGCTGCAAAACTTTAAGATAGAGATTCAAGGAGCGCTCAACAGCTTGGGCAATCAATTGCACCATCGGTCCCTGATTCCCCCGATCAGCCTGATCGAGAACATTGTAATATTTTTTACGATCGTTCTTTAAAATCGTCACCAGGGGATAACCTCGCTGCATGAGCAGCAGATTCATCAGTAGTCGCGCCGTGCGGCCATTGCCGTCGGCAAAGGGATGAATATGAACCAGTCGGTGATGCGCGAGAGCCGCAAGCTCAACTGGGTGAAGCTCCTTGGCGCTCGACTTGATCCAATGCACGAACTCTTTCATTAAATAGGAGATCTCCTGCGCCTCAGGCGGAGAATGAGAAGAACCTGTAATCATCACACTCCCCGTTCGATACGCTCCAGCATTTTTTGTATCTGTTTCTCGAACCACTAACTGTTGAAGGGAGCGAATGAGGTACTCTGAAACTGTGTGACTTCGCTCATGTTCAATCAATTCAAAAAGAAAGTGAATTGCCTCATAGTGATCTTTTGCCTCTAAGTGATCTTTGAGAGACTTACCCTTCACAGTAATGCCCTCAGAAATCACCAAATAGGTTTCCTTGAGTGAGAGACGGTTTCCCTCAATTGCATTCGAGTTGTAGGTCAATTCAATCGCAAACTGCTCCTTTAGCTTATTGACCAGTGCGCTCGAAATCGGGCGGTGTTTTTCAATTATTTTGAGCTTTTGATTCAGTCTTTCTGCAAATACAGCACTTAAATACCCCATGCTACTAATATGGCATAGTAACAGAATTGGGGCTATCCCATATTATTGCGACTCAATCCGCACGATGATCACCGCGAAGCGAACCAGAGCCTAGGATTTGCCCTAAAAGTTCGAATCCTGGATGCCCTTCATTTGAAAAGTATTGATTTTATTGAGGAAAAAATTGGCTGGGCGTTGTCCCTCAATATCGAACATTCTTCATCCAGAATCCAACCTTTAATATCGACAACTTAGCCGCAGCTTAGATGCAGGGAGAACGGATTCTCCACGGGGTTGCTCACCGTTCTCCAGCAACAAATACGTTCTCCACGGCCTTCTCAGCCAAGCCAAGGATTAGTTATCACTAAAACGACCGCTGCGGGTGCCCACTCAGCCCAGACCACCACCGCCTCTGTAAGGCGCTTATCCTTTGAACGTTCTTTATACGCTTTGCGTAACTTCGCAATCAAAACAATCAGAGTGCCGACCAGGGTGTGACGTTGGCCCACGAATTGGAGCACCGGAATCCTCATTGTTAAGGGCTTCAGCCGTATAGCAGCAGCCCCTGTTCTTTTGCAAATTGCTCTGGAGTCTTTCTTTCCAGAGCCTTGTTT
>CAINWE010000243.1 GCA_903854365.1 Oligoflexia bacterium | reverse complement strand
GGAAAGGCCGATACCGGAACTTGATTTTCAGGAATTCCTAAAAGTACTAATGCACCCTCTCTTTTTAAAAGATTGACGTACTGATTCCAATCGATACCGGTGGAGACTGTATTAAGAATGAGATCAAATTTTCGACTCAGTTGAGTCAAGGTTTCTGGATCCCGAGTCGAGTAAAAATAATGAACTCCTAAACGTAGGGCATCATCCTTCTTTTTTTCTGAATGACTCAAAACGGTCACTTCAGCCCCCATGGCACGGGCGAGCTTTACCCCCATATGACCCAGGCCTCCTAATCCTAAAATTGCGACTTTTTTGCCGGGCCCAGCCTTCCAATGCTTCAAAGGCGAATAAAGGGTCACGCCAGCGCAAAGAAGAGGTGCAGCAGCATTGAGCGGCAGATGGGCAGGAATTCTTAGGGTATAGTTCTCGTCCACAACCATCTGTGTGGAATACCCACCTTGGGTTGGGGTTTTCCCATCTTTTTCGATTCCATTATACGTAAAGTGAGCACCTTCCTCACAATACTGCTCCATGCCTTCTTGGCAACTCGAACATTTGCGACAGGAGTCCACAAAGCAGCCTACCCCGACAGAATCCCCGACCTTGAATTTTGTAACGCTCGAGCCCACTCGAGAGACCGTGCCTACAATTTCATGGCCCGGCACCATAGGAAAACTGGCCCCACCCCACTCATCTCTCACCTGATGAATGTCTGAATGACATACCCCGCAAAACCGAATATCAATCAAGACATCATGGGGGCCCGGATCCCTTCTTTCAAACCGAAAGGGAGCCAAAGGTTGCTTCACGGCATGAGCTGCGTATCCTTGAACCTGAATCATGATTGTGATCCTCCGAACGGGAGAACTAATCCAACTTAATTAATTTCGCAAACTAATTTGACTCGATCCAGCAATCGAGGATCGTCAATCCGACCGACAATTGCCGGATAAACCGAGGCTGCGCCTAACTCAGCATCATCCCTAACCGCAGAAAAATAAAGTGAGTTCCCATCGACCCAAACATTGGTCGTGTTGGGAAATTCAGAGTGAATGATAATTTCTCCGACTCTTTGCCCCGATTCGTTAAGCTTCAAAATCCGAGAACCTGCATATTGCGCAACAAAGACAACTCCCCGACTGACTCGAAAACCGTCCGGCCCCAAATAAGGCGACCGGGTGGCCCCAGTCCAAGGAAATAGAAGATTCAAATCTGCAAAAACTTCTGCAATCTTTCCCACCACTCCGGGACGGACTACTGGATATTTGAGAATCCGATTTTCAAGGTGCTCGGAAACCAACAGCAGATCTCCAGAACCACTGAGCGCAATGCCGTTAGAATAATGAATACGGGAAGCCACTTCTGAAATATCGTCTGTGGGACTCAGATAATAAACGCGTCCTTCGATCGGCGTTTCAGGCGCAGCGTTAAACTCCCCTGAAGACGTGAAATAGAGCCCCCCGGCAGAATCTGCCACTAGGTCGTTCGGCGCCCAGGCGGGATGCACACCGACCGGAGACAACCACTCTCTCGTCTTAACACCCTGATCAGAAAGCTGAACTAACTTGTGACTCGCATAACAGGCCACTAAAAAACCGCCCCGAAATCCAGTGACGGCGGCAGGTCCGCAGCCGCTCTCACTCCAGAGGACCTTCTGTCCTCCATCGCCCAACTCAATCACCCGATCTTGACTGAATTCGACGTGATAAGTCACTCCGTTCTTCACATAAGGACTTTCCGAATAATAGGACTTTGGATTGACAAGCTGAGCAAAAACCGCTTCGGCTTGGTCTACACAACGCATCAATGAAGGTTTTGCACCGAATGTTTGAAGCGGTGAAAATCCAAACAACACCAAAAAAGAACTGAATAAGATCAAAGAGTTCATCCTGCACCTCAAAAAGAGTTCTTAACCATTTTTAACATAATCTAAAAATATTTTTTTTAAATCTTGATTTTAAAACTCTTTAGCATCAATAACTTCCCAGCAACTTCCGAAAAGCCATCACGGGAGAATGTACGTGCTCATCAAACCACGGCCACAAATTTCGACGATCGTCGTCTTCACTCTTACCGTGTTTTTCTATCTCACCAGACCGTCATCAGAATCAGAAGCTACGCTCGAATTTTCTCAAGTTTATGGAAACGAAAGCTTTTTCGGAATCTCGCTTAAGTCTCAAGGGTTAAGAACAAATCTTTCAGAGAGTGTCGAAGAAATTTCAACACAATACCAGAGCTGGATCGCTTATCAGAAAAACGAGATGCCTGAAGAACGACAAAAGGAGTGGATTGCACTGTGTCGAACATCTCCCCTAGAAACTCGTTCGCCCTTTTGCCCCTTTTTTATTCGAGAAAGCAAAAATCGACTCAAAACCCTGGGCGTCACCCTGCCACCCCGTCGAGAAGCAGCTAACCTCCTGCACACCCAGAACGACGCATTAAAAGCTTGGAAATCGAATCACTGGGAGCTCTTAGCCGGACGCAGCGAATCAGAGATTCAACCGATTCTCAAGGCCGTAGGGTCCGCCCCTTCGGCCTTGAAAAGTGCTGACCTCATCTTAAAAAAGGGGCAGTGCATTTCGAGCTCACTTCTTTTTGGCTTAGGCCTCAAGCTGGAGTCAGCTTTCCCCAAAGCCGAGTACCGGACTCATACTGAAGCGCTCTACCAAATGGCCCTCAACTGTGGACAAGACTACGCATCAGCAGCGGCAGGGTATCGACTCGGACTCTTTAAAATTTGGGAAGGGCAATATGAACAGGCGGAGCAAATTCTCTCTCATGTTCCTGACCTCCCTATTGCATCCGACTTTAGAATGCGAATCGGCTACTGGCGCTATTTTTGTGCAGATAAAAACAAAAATGAGCTCGCTAAGGCGCAGCTGCGTGCCTGGGTCACGCGAGAATATCCGCTCAGTCTGCACAGCCTACTCGTTCACTCCAATCAATTGGAGAGCGATCTCCAATGGCGAGACGCAGTGGACCCCGAGGTTAGGTTTAGACCTGACTCCCATCCCGAGTTGAGTTGGACCACCGCCGCGATTGAGTACCTGTTACTCAAACACGATCTCGCTGGCGCCCGCTATTTGCTCGTTCTGAATCAAGAGCTCGCGCTCAAGCAAACCCCACAATTTCGTCTCTACTGGGCGATCCTCTTCAAGCGGGCAGGGGTGGCTTCGGAAAGTTTTCGCTTTATGGCCTCCGCTTTTCGCGAAAATCCGAAACTCATTGCGCGCTCTACCTTAGAAATTCTCTACCCTCGACACTTCTTAGAGCTCGTCCCGGCGGATCAATCCCACCTGGATCGCTTCTTTATTTTGTCTATCATTCGTCAAGAAAGTGCATTTGATCCCAACGCGCTTAGTCCAGCTCAAGCCATGGGACTCATGCAGCTCCAACTCCCCACCGCAAGAACATTTGAGAGGAAAGTAACTCGAGAACAACTCTTTGAACCGACCACAAATATTCGCATTGGGAAAAAATACATTAACCGCTTACTGGAAAATGAAAAGGGAGCTGTAGAACTCGCACTCGCTGCGTACAATGCGGGCCCAGGCCGAATTCGCCAGTGGAAATCCAGATATGCGATCGCACTTCATCTCCTCTTGATCGATCTTCTCCCCGCTCGAGAAACTCGTGAGTATGTATCTTCAATCTTACGGAATTACTTTTGGTATCTTAAACTGTACTCAAAGGATCCACCATCAAGAAGTATTGCAAGCCAATTTGAGCCTTTCCTTCGTTCCATGATTCCCAACCCTTAGGTCAATGGGTCGGCACCTCAGGAATCCAGGTCGCCTTCTGATCCGCCCAAGAATAAAGGCCTGCGACTCGGGGACCCTCTTGAGGAAAATCAACAGGACGAATCCAAGCAAAACACTTCCGCCCATAGGGCTGCGTGCACTCAACGTCATGATAGGCAGGTGACCAAGTCCCTGTATTCAGCACTTCGACGCCGCCATTGCGCCGATGATCTTCCCAATGGGTATGACCTTGTACTATTCTCTTCACTCTCGCAATCTGAGCACTCAAGGGCGCCATCCGAAAAGCGGCTCTTTGTGTAGCTTCGACTTCAGACTCGACGTTCCGGGCATACAAAATGAAAGCAGGAATCAAAAAAATCATTGGAAACAAGAGCCATGAGAAGGAGACCCTAGAAAAGACATTCAGAAACGTGAAAAACTGAAAGCTTATAAAAAAAATTAGTCCCAACAGAATCGCCCGATCCAGCCAGAGCTCCCTTAATATCTTAATCGGATTAAAAATAGCTGGATGAACATGAACCTCTTTGAGCGCCAACACTACTGGAACACTCGCATTCGAGCGCGCTGCAACATCCCTCAGACG
>CAINWE010000242.1 GCA_903854365.1 Oligoflexia bacterium | reverse complement strand
TGATCGACGATATTCAGTTTATTGCAGGCAAAAATACGAGCGAGGAAGAATTTTTTCATACATTCAATGCGCTTCATAGTTCAAAGCGACAAATTGTCGTGAGCAGTGATCGTCCTCCTAAAGAAATTGAAGGACTTGAGGAGCGTGTGAGGACTCGCTTTGAGTGGGGGTTGGTTGCCGATATTAGCCCGCCTGAGATTGAGACTCGAATCGCTATTCTGAAGTCTAAGGCTGAGAGGGACGATATTTATTTGCCCGACGATGTTGCCACGTTTTTGGCTTCCTATATTAAGTCTAACGTTCGGGAGCTAGAGGGTGTCTTGATTCGGCTTCAGGCGCAGGCGTCATTAACGGGAGCTGAGATTTCCCTTGAGATGGCCAAGCACGAGTTGCGCACAGCAGTGCCGGTTGAGGGCTCAAATTATACTATTGAATCCATTCAGAACGCAGTCGCGCGGCATTTTCAGATCAAGATTTTAGATTTGAAATCAACTGCACGGTCTCGATCAGTGGCGTTTCCTAGGCAAATAGCGATGTACTTGATTCGCAAGTACACGGGGCTCGGGTTTAAGGAAATTGGTCTCTATTTTGGGGGCAAAGATCATACAACGATTCTTCACGCGTGTGGAAAAATTGAGGCAGGTTTAGAGCACGATCAGCCGATTCGGGATGCAGTTGAGGCGATTCAGAATCTGCTCTAAGTCGTATTTAGAGCCGTTTTTCTAGCTTGATGAATTGTAGGAAGTTCCAGAGAAAATGGGGAAATGTTTTTAGTTTCTCAATCCAGCTCCGCCGGTAAAGGTTGAGGAGAAGGCGGAAACTAACGAATTGGTAGGGGGTGTAGGGAAACCACCAAGGGGATTTAAAATAGAGCCAGCTGATTCTTGGCTTGTGGATATGCCTTACATTGACAAACTCATAGAGCCCCATTGCTGAATGGGTTCGACCAAATCCACTGTCTTTGACTCCTCCCCAGGGAGTCTCGCCGAGTCCAGCTGTGTACACGACTTCATTTATCGTGACCGTGCCGACTTCAAGTTGTCGTGCAATCTCTTCTGCTAACGAGATATTTTTTGTGATGATGCTCGCCAATAGGCCATATCGATTATGGTTTGCTTTTTCGATTGCCTCATTGATCGACTTAAAGGTGGTGATCGCTGCGACCGGGCCAAAGGTCTCCTCTTGGTAAAGGGCGGTCGCTTCGATTTGGGGCCCACTTACCAGAGTGGGTGAGAGATAACGCTGGTCGCTGCTGAGTTCGCCTCCGATATCAAAATGGACGTCTTTGCTTTTGGCCTCCTGAATTTGGGCGAGATAGACCGCCTTCTGCTTGTCTGATGTAATGGGCCCAAGGTCTATTTTTTGAGTTAAGGCGGGGCCTTGGCGCAGTTTCTGAATCTTCTGCTTTAGGAGTTGTACGAATGGCTCTCGAATTCTTTCATGCACCAAAATTCGCTCAACCGAGGCGCAGACTTGGCCCGAGTTGCTCATAGAGCCCCACAGCGCTGCGCTCGTCGCGTAGTCGAGGTCTGCGTCAGGTAAGACAATCATCGCATCCTTGCCGCCTAGCTCAAGATTGACGGGAGTGAGATTTTTTGCAGCCGCTTCCATTACTTTTTTACCAGTCGCTACACTGCCGGTGAAAAATATTTTGTTCGGCTTTTGTGCGATGATAGCTGCTCCGAGTTCTCCAGAGCCGATGACGGTTTGAAGGACGAATGGCGGTAGGCCCGCTTCGTTGCAGATTTCCTGGATCTTAAGTCCGATATACGGGGTGATTTCGCTGGGTTTGAAAATGACCGCATTGCCTGCAACCAAGGCCATAATGATGTCTGCAAAGGGGAGAAGAAAGGGATAGTTCCATGGCGCAATGACGGCGACTACTCCGAGGGGCCAGTAGTTCAGATCGCTGCGTCGGTGTTTCATGAGCTGCATGGGGATGCGTTGGTCTGCTAAAATTTTTGGAGAGTTCTTGGCGAAAAATGTGAGTAAGTCTGCGGAGGCTATGATTTCGTTAGTCATGGCCTCGAACTGAGGTTTGCCGTTTTCACTAGAGATCGCATCGATGAGCTCGTCTGCACGCAGAATTAGAGCTTCTCGGAGTTGTAGTAAATAATCAGCGCGTTTGCGGAGCGACATGGCAGCCCAGTATTTCTGGGCCGAGCGGGCGCGAGCGAAAAATTCAGGGAGAGATTCTGGAGGAGTGAGCTCGATCTCTTGGATGGGCTCACCGCTGGCCGGATTTTTCGTTAAAATGGTAGGCATGTATTAATAATAACATAATGAATTTAATAAATAATATTAAATGATTTGTCATGTTAATGGTTTTTATTTAACACTAAATTAGTAATGTTGATGAATATATTTTATTTACATTTTAAATAAGTAAAAATAGTAGTAGACTATTTAAGTATGGAAAAGTCTTTTTTTCTGTCGGCTCGAGAGTTCGAGTTAGAGGCTCACGCCTGGATCGCGAAAATCAGAGCTTTTTGCGGGCGGGTGGGTGTTAGCGCGGGAATGTTGGTTTTAGCACTTGAAGGGGCGCAGGGTGGGAGCGAGTCATCGGCTTTTCGGCCGTCTACCCGATCGGGGAGTCCGACTGTGAGGGAGCAAGCCGCTCTTCATGATCAAAGGCAAAGGTTCACGCCTTTGCCCCCTGCAGCTGAGGGGAGAGCTCCTGGTATCTCCGCTAACGCGGAGGCTAGGTTTCTTGAGTCCCAAAGGCGATATCGGCTTGCAGAGCTAGAAAGCTTACGCTCCCGGGCTGGCTCGCCCAATAGCGTTGGTTCCCGGGCTGGCTCGCCCAATACCGTTGGTTCTCGGGCCGCGCTGCCGAAAAAATAGATGTCTTTGTATTTTGCGCTGTTGGGCAGAATTTGGAGCGGGTGAAGGGGCTCGAACCCTCGACCTCAAGCTTGGGAAGCTCGCACTCTAGCCAACTGAGCTACACCCGCATACCAATTCAGAGTTTTGTAGGTACCTTAATTTTGGCGGTGAAGCAACTCAGATCCTTTTTCGGGGATTTACTTCATGTTTTGGGGGCTCAGAGTCTTGGTGCGAGGTTGTTGGATCTAGGTTGCGGCTGATTCGGTATTCGAGGTGCAACCACAGGATCTTAGAATAGAAGGTTAAGAAGGTGCCTAAAAACAGAAATTCTATGAACGGAAAGCCGAGCAGGATTTCCATTTCTACATTTAACAGTTTTAAGAAGATCATGGGTGGGATGGTGAGAGCCGCGGTCACTAAGAATCCGACTGCGATGGCTCCCAGGTAAAAGCCACTTTCTGGGTAGAAAGAGTACCCACACTGCAAGCATTTGGTTCGCACGCTAAAGAGGCCTTCATTGATCTTGCCGCGGTGACAGGCTGGGCAGAGAGCTCGCAAGATTGCGTTGAGAGTAAAGGGCTTTTCTGGGTGCGGATTGATCTTACTCGGTTCCATGTTGAACTGCAGCCTACCACGAAGGGTTGGTTCGTTGCTGTGGAAAGTTTCTCGGCGCCTAGGGCGGTTTGGAGAAGTTGACCTGTTAGGGTGATTAATGGTACGAGGACACCCTCGAGCTGATTTCTAAAAGGTATTTAAAGGGCAAAGTCCATGAATCATTTTGATGTTGTCGTTATTGGGGGCGGTCATGCCGGCTGTGAGGCTGGGCACGCAGCGGCCAGAATGGGTTGTTCCACGGCGATTCTCACTCTGAATCGCGATCGGATCGGCTTTATGCCTTGTAATCCCGCGATTGGTGGGCTCGCTAAGGGTCAGCTCGTGAAGGAGATCGACGCACTCGGTGGTGTGATGGGTCGAATTACGGATTTGACAGCCATACAATATCGCCGATTGAATTCAAGCAAAGGGCCTGCGGTTCGTTCTTCTCGGGCTCAATGCGATAAGTCTCTGTATGCGCTTAGAATGCAGGAGTTTTTAAGTCAGGTAAAGCACCTATCTCTCTTGGAGGGCGAGGCAGCAGAAATTTTGGTTGCCGGGGGCAAAGCTGTTGGAATTCAATTAAAGGATGGTTCTCGGATTTCGTGCCGAGCCATTGTTTTGACTTCGGGGACATTTTTGCAAGGCTTGATGTTTATGGGGTTTGAGAGAACCGTCGGGGGCAGGCTTGGGGATCACTCTTCGATCGGCTTGAGTGACAGCTTGCGTCAACTGGGGTTTCGTTTGAGACGGCTTAAGACCGGTACCCCGCCTCGGTTGCATAAGGATTCGATTGATTACAGTCGGACAGAGCCTCAGCCGGGAGATCTAAAGCCTCTTCCGTTTTCTTTTTATCATCGGCCAGATCCGTTTCCGTTCTTGCCGCAGGTGAACTGCTTCATTACGTATACGAACGAGGAAACGCATTCGGTGATTGAAGCGAATTTTCATCGTTCTCCGATGTTCTCGGGGATGATCGAGGGGGTTGGTCCAAGGTATTGTCCCTCGGTCGAGGATAAGGTGAAACGATTTCGCGATAAGGATAGACATCAAATCTTTTTGGAGCCTGAGGGCCTGACCACTGATGAGGTTTACGCCAACGGTATTTCGACTAGTCTACCTGCGGAGGTTCAAGAAAGATTTGTGCGTACGATTGCAGGATTGGAGCGCGCTGAGTTCATTCGCTACGGATATGCAGTGGAGTACGATAGTATCGATGCCCGTCAATTGAAGGCTACGTTTGAGTCGAAGGATATTTCAGGGTTGTTTTTTGCCGGGCAAGTCAACGGTACCTCAGGATATGAGGAGGCGGGTGCTCAGGGGCTTATTGCTGGTATGAACGCCGCTTTGAAGGTATCGGGTCAGGAACCTGTCGTATTTTCGAGGGCCGATGGATACCTCGGCGTGATGGCAGATGATTTGGTGCTGAAGGGGGCGGATGAGCCGTATCGAATGTTTACCTCGCGCGCCGAGCATCGCCTTTTGCTGCGCGAGGATAACGCAGATCTCCGTTTGGCGGAGATTGGACGAAGAGTGGGGCTTCTGGGGGAAGTTGAGTATCGAAAGTTTGAAGAGAAGAAAACTGCGATCGGGGAGTGGAAGGCTAAGTTATCGGAGTTTTATCTCATGCCGACGCCTGAGACGAATTTAGCGATAGCAGGGCTAGGCGTGGCCCCCTTAAAGGATCGAGTTTCTGGAGAAATTTTTCTGAGAAGGCCGGAGGTGGGTTGGGGCGATCTTTGTGCGCTTGGCTTTTCGGGGCAGGTCGTTGCCGATGACGTTTGGGAGCAGGTCGAAGTTCAAGTGAAATATGACGGTTATATTAGGCGTGACCTCGAGTTGCTCGAAGGAGTGAGGAAAAGTGAGGCGATTTTAATCCCTCGAGAATTGAATTTTGATGAGGTGCCGGGGTTGTCTAACGAAATTAAGAATCGGCTGAAATTGACACGACCCGAGACTTTGGGGCAGGCCTCGAGAATGACCGGGATGACGCCTGCTGCGGTGGCGAATATTATGATTTTTATGAAAATGAAGGCTGCTGAAAGAAGGCCCCTCAGGCAATTGCCGGAGCAGTCTCGATGAGGTCCTCTGCTGTTGATCAATTGCAAGATATTTTAGCTGAGCTGTCCGGGGACACCAAGGAAGGTGTGCTCCGGTTTTACTCCTTGCTCGTAGAAGAGAACGAGCGCCAGAATCTCACTCGGTTGATTTCGCCGCCGGATTTTAAGAATGGACATGTTTTGGATGTCCTAGAGCTTCATAAAACGGGTTGGCTTACGGAGAGTGTCGTGGATTTGGGTTCGGGCTGCGGCGTTCCTGGGCTTCTCGCTGGGCTTATTGAGCCGAGGGAGTGGACGCTTGTTGAGTCGGAGAAGCGCAAGGCCGAGTTTTTGGAGAGAGTGGTCCAAGAGTTGCGCTTGGGTGCTCGAGTGAAGGTCAGGGCTGAGCGAATCGAGCACTACTTGAAGACTTCCCGAGCAGATGTCATTGTTGCGAGAGCAGTAGGATCGGTTGAGCGTATTTATTCGTGGATTTCTAAATGTTCCACGTGGAACACTCTGCTCTTGCTCAAGGGGCCGGGCTGGGAGGACGAGTGGGCGAGGTTTCAAGAGACTCGGTTTAAAGGCGAGCTGGTGGTGACGGGGGTTTATTCTTACCGAATTCTAGCGGAAGGCCCAATGAGAAAGATTGTGAAAATTGAGCGCAAACGTCCGCAGTCTACAAGGCCAGAGTAGTTTTGTTCCACGTGGAACAATAAAAAGAAAAAATTCTATTTGCCTGACCGAGAGATCATCGATAGCCTAGGTGGGTATCTCAGATGGACAATCAGTCACAACCGAGCCATTCCTCTTGTGAGGAGGTTAAGTCCCCCTCGGGGTATGAAGAGGGCGATCAAACTAAGGAGTGTTTATGGGCAAGATCATCGCTATTGCAAATCAAAAAGGGGGTGTGGGAAAGACGACCACCACCGTGAATCTAGCTGCTTCGCTCGCGGTTGCTGAGAAAAGAACTCTCGTTATCGATTTTGATCCTCAGGGAAATGCCAGCTCTGCATTTGGTCTCGATCGCACTGTTATCGGAGAAAAGGGAACCATTTATCAAGCACTGATCGGCCAAACTAAGCTTTCTTCGGTCATTCAACCGACGGAGTTGGACTGTCTGTTTGTTGCTCCGGCGACGGGCGATTTGGCCGGCGCGGAAATTGAGTTGGTGGGGGCATTTGCTCGAGAAGCAAAGCTCAAAACAGCAATTTCTGAGGTTCAAGATCAATATGA
>CAINWE010000241.1 GCA_903854365.1 Oligoflexia bacterium | reverse complement strand
TCGTCCTCAGAATTTTCGCCGCCACGTCCAGAGCCACCGCCCCGATTATATTGCCGAAAAAGGTCACCGAAAAACCGCTTTAAGACATCGTCCTGCCCGCCTTGCATGAACGGACTCTTCACGGTGGTTAAGGTCGAAATATTCACAACAGAGGGGACCACTTTCTTGGCCAGATTCACAAAAACACTGGAATCCAGCGGCTGAGAAGGTATCGGCGCAGCCAGGCCGTCAGCCGTGTGAACAGCCAGCAGCAACAATGAAGACATCAAAACTCTACGATTCAGCATCACTTGATACACCTTATTTCGCATAACTGGCCAATTCGCGTTGCTTTTCAACAAACTTAAGTCGGGTCTCAAAAAGGAGTCGCTCGATGAGGCGATCCTCTTCAAGCGAGCGATTGCCTTTAGTCTTCTCCATCATCAATTCAAGCAGATCGATATTTTGCCGAGCCAACTCTAAATCTACGGAAGGTTCGCCGCCCCCCGGCGGGGAAATTGCTCCCAAACCTATAAATGCCGCGGAGGAAATTGAAAGGAAAAAAGCCGTGAGATCCATTTTTATTGGGGAATTTTCGTGAACCATACTGAGAAAAAGGTTTACCTCTCTCAGAATAGATAAACAAGCCTCATGTTGAGCTAGATCGTTGCACCTCAGGGAGCTTTCCCAGTCCCCCTAAGCTGGCCCTCAAACTCAAAGAGTTTTGCCAAGGCCCCATTGTATTTTGAATCGCAATCACCATTCGCCCAAAGGCACTTTCGGCACGATCTTGCAAGTGGCGGCCGTTCCCTTCAACTACGTACCAAATGAGCAATCGCAACAGCGGGAAAACCAGGGAAAAACCAAGTAACCGCAAAGGGCTCAGCAGCTCTTCTTCTCGCGCATTGAGCTTGCGCTTTGAAAAAAGGAGCTCAACCCAACCGGCGGGCACTCCTTTCAAAAGTATCAATAGGAGGAATGAATCATAACTCAGCAAGGCAGTTCGACACGCTGGCATTTTGATGAGCATTTGTCGCAGCAATACTCTCAAATCCTCCTCCTTTAGTGAACTCATCAAACCTTGACTAATGAGCACGACCCCCCGAGATCGAAAGAGGCCTCGCACCAACCAGACCTGTGGAAAAGGATCGGGGTAGACCAAAATCTCAGGGGCAGCGGCTTCTGAAAGTGACCCAAGACTCAGACTTGCCAACGACCTGCGCCACGAAGTAGACATTCCCTTTTCGCTAGCGCCAAGAATCCGGACCATCCCGCGATCAGAAAATCGAGCCACCAGAAACGAGACAACCATCCCTAAAACGGCCCCGTAGAAGGTCCAAGTCGGCGAAAGAAGAGTCGCTCCCGCCCCTGAAAAGGTAATCGGGAAAATGAGAAGCAGGATGACCTGCCCAATCCATTCAGACATCAATTTCAAAATCATTCCTCTAGTATAACAAGGTTACCGTTGATTCCAAGTTACCAAGACTTTATAATCAAATCATGGTCCCATTAGGCACGAGTTCTCGATCTGTATTCCTCAAGCCAAAGTCATTTTTGGGAATACTTCGAAAGGAAAACTGGGCTATCGGCAGCTTAGTCTTCTGCTGCACCAGCTGCGGACTGAATCTAGGAGTTTCGCTCGGCGGCTCTGGCACCCCAAATGATCCTCGACCTTCCGGTAACCCTGTTGCTCAAGGCTCTTTTAGCGGCTCCGTCTCCGGATCTGCCCTAGTGTTTCAATCCGGGGGAGGGTATGTACTTCGATTTGAAGGACTGAGCGTTCCCAGTGCTGCAGGACTGATTGTTAATCTCTACAATAGTTCAAGTCCCTTTGTCTTTAATCTCACAGCGCTGACCGGTAACCAAAACTACAACGTGAACGCTGCCATGGGATCCACCCAGTTTTCTTCAGTGACGATCTCCTCCACGGTTACAGGTACCGTCTACGGTACAGCACCCCTACTCGGAACCCATTAAGGGATTGACATCTCGTCCTTAAACTCAATCAACTCTTTGATGCTTCTGACGTCGGCAATCAACCACTGACCATGCTCTTGCTTCACCATTTGGCAGAGCTTTTTACTCGTGATCTTTGCCTCGCTCACGCGGCCCTCGGCGCTTTTTCTTTCCTC
>CAINWE010000240.1 GCA_903854365.1 Oligoflexia bacterium | reverse complement strand
CTGGTGAACCCTATTTTGATCTATCTCTATCGAAAGTGAAATTCGTACCAGGCCGAAAAATTATTCTTCCAAGGAAATTCTCTAAGTATCGATTTCGGCTTTTAGTGATCGAGCCTTTGGCAACTATGGGTGAGATCATCGCTCGACAAATGAGAGACGTAGGCTTAGAGGTTGAACTGATCCATGGTTCTAATCGGGATGAGATTGAAGAAGTCCTGAACTATAAAGTCAGTGGACAGATTCCCCAGATCGATTTTTTAATATCCCACTGCGCTCATCTTTTTCCAGCCTTTCCGCATTTTGTCATGTTGCAGTCGAATGGAAATTGGAGCATGACTGCTGATTTTACTCTCGATCAAATGTTTAAGGATGTTGTCGGTGAGTTTGATCTTCGGAAGAAAAAAGATAAATTTATTGCGATCAATCGTTATGTTGACGAAAATGCCCTGATCTTTCCTGGTCTACAGATGAAAGAGATTTACGCTATTCGAGGAGACTTTGACTTTGGTCCACACCCTACAGGCTATGTTTTTTTTAAATATTTGAAAAAGGTAAAAAAGTAAGTAGTTTTTATGAAGTTAAGAAATAAGGTCCTCTCTCTCATTTTACCTTTATTTCTATTAGTTGTTTTTCTGAGTCATGTTCTCAATTCGTATTTTTTGGAACGGGAGCTGAGAAAAAATCTTGGGCTGCAGCTCAATCTAACGGCCGGTTTTTTGAAGCAAATGACCGACGATCTCATTAAAGATGCGGCTGTTGATTTAGAGGTGCTGAGTCTAAACGAATCCTTGGTAGATCTGATCAATTATAAAAAATACCACCTTAAGGAAGAGGAGACTCTCAAGGCCCGGGAGCTTCGAAAGTTATTGACCAAAATTCTTGCGACCCGATCTGCCTATCTGCAATTTAGGTTAGTCGATTCAAAATCACAAGCGAGCGTGCTTGAGGTCCGTTCTGATCACCTAGCGCATGTGTCGAAGTGGGTTTCGTGCCCATCGGTTGATTCAAAAATATCTAGAGATGGATTAAGTGCTGACGCTCGTGCTGAGTCGAGGCACTCTGAGTATACCACGATTGCGCCACCCTTTTATGACCCTCGATTGGGAGATTACGTGCTTCGAATGAGCTCTGATCTCGTTCAGAATTCTATCAAAGTTGGAGTGGTGACCGTTGACCTTTCGTTAAGTCGGCTTTTTAATACTGTCTCAAAATTGAATTTAGCTTCGGGTGCGGTGGCTGTGATTACTGATGCTGATGGCCGTGTGTTCACGTCAGAGGCCATTCCTCGAACCTGTCCGGGTAGCTTACCTTCGGTTGCTCATTTTGGTTTTTTTGATCACTGGGTTCAGTCTAGAGCACTAGAGATTCCCCACCTGGGCTTTAATTTGCAGATGGTTTCCAACTCTGAAGCTATAGAAACGATCGAGCGGTCATTAAATCGAAATGTTTTACCGGTGTTGCTGGTGATTTTTCTTTTTAATTGTTTTTTTGTATACTTAATTTCAAAGAAGATTTCGAAGCCTGCGGAAGAGATTGTTCGGCTTTTGGGTGGAGATATCTTTTCAAATGAGGTGGGAGCGCACTTCTTTGGTTCAAGATTGTCACATACCAGTGTTGAAATGGAGAGAATAGGAGAAGCGCTCGATCAGGTTTTCGCTCGCATGCATCATTACCATCAAGATTCGATTCGCCTAGAACAGTATCGATCTAAGGCGATCGTGGCGTCACAGTTTGCTCACGATATTCGATCACCTCTCGCTGCCTTGAATATGGTGACTGGTGACTTGATGCAAATTCCAGAGGGAGAAAGACTCCTGATTCGCAGTGCGATCTATCGAATTAATGACATCGTGAATGCGCTAGAAGCGCGATATATTGATCAGCAGGGGTATCAGCTTCAGCGCTCATCTCAGGAGGTGGGCGACCTGTCGCAGGTGCCCTTGGGTAGTGTTCTATTGAGCGGTGTCCTTGATAGTATCGTTTCTGAGAAGAGATCCCTGTATCGTCCGAGGCTCGGGGTCGTGATCGAATTGGCCCTCAATCAAGACTCTTACGGACTTTTCGCGAGAATTCACGAATCTAATTTTAAGCGAGTGATGTCAAATCTGATGAACAATGCCGTGGAGGCGATCGACGTCCAGGGTCTAGTGAAAGTTGAATTGACTGCTTGCCAGGATCGAATTTTAGTCCACGTCATTGATAACGGCAAGGGGATCCCACGAAGAATTCTGAGTAGATTGGGTGAGATGGGGATGACTTTCAATAAGGCGGGGGGATCCGGCCTGGGGCTCTTTAATGCTAAGAACGTGGTTCAGGACTGGGGGGGTGAACTGAATATTGAGTCTGAAGAGGGCGTAGGGACTCGGGTGACCGTAAACTTGCCTAGGGCTGAAGCACCGAATTGGTTTGTTTCTGGGATTGAGGTGAAGGATGATCTTTCAATCATAGTTGTTGATGATGATATCTCGATTCACCAGATTTGGAAGCAGAGACTCGAGAGATTGGCTCCTGGGTTAAAAAATATTTCTTTGAATCACTTTTCCTCGATTGACAGTTTTTGTGATTTCTATCCGACCTACTCGAGTAAGGAATCCCTTTTTCTGATTGACTATGAATTTTTGGGACAGGCTGAAACGGGGCTGGATCTCATCGAGAGACTCGCAATCCAAACCCAGAGTATTCTGGTGACGAGTCGCTTTGAAGATCGTGAAATCCTGCGTCGATGCGAGGAAGCAAAGATTAAGGTTTTACCTAAGTCTTTGGCGAGTATTATACCGTGGGTAGAAGTCTAGTCCGTTATTGAGCG
>CAINWE010000239.1 GCA_903854365.1 Oligoflexia bacterium | reverse complement strand
TTCATCCGGAACCCTTAAGTCAGATCAAGTTAAAACCTAAAACGGTAGAACTCGTCCGACAAGGCCTTTGGGGAGTGATCAACTCTCCGAGCGGCACTGCCTACTCGCAAAGACTCCCAGGAATGGATTTCGTAGGCAAAACGGGCACGGTCCAGGTGATCCGATTAGCCGCAGACAAGATCTATACCCGCTGCGAATCGATGCGATTTCGCGATCGACACAACGCAATGTTTGTGGGTTTTGCTCCTGCCCAAGATCCAAAAATTGCCGTAGCCGTGATCGGAGAACACGCCTGCCACGGAGGAACCGGGGCAGCCCCGATCGCTCGAGCTGTCATCAAAAAATACCTTGAAAAGTACTTCCCAGAACAATACGGAGAGAAAGTCCTCGCGAGCCGCCTGAAATCCATGGGTCAAAATTATCAAGTTCCGAAACCAAGCAAAGTTGAAGCTCTTGAGGACGAGGGATATGCCGACGGAGGTAATCCAGAGCTGACACCGGAGATCAAAATCCCGCTGGCAGCCCCTGCGCCACCCATGCCAATTACCCCTGCAGAAGCTCTCTCTGGGCCTGACGCCTCTCCTGAGGACTCCGGCGCAACTACTAACTCGAATGACTCAGAAGAATAACCTGGGTATTTAAAGGAAAGGGAATGAAATGAATCATTCATCCATGGAAAGCCCCAGTCAACCCGACCGCGGCGAAGTACGCATCGGCGATTACGAAGAAGAGCTGAAAAAATTTAACTGGTCACTCCTTCTCCTCGAGTGCATTTTATTTGGGATCGGGATCTGGAATTTAATCAGCGCTACGGGAGTCCAAGACAAATCCCTCGGTCTTTACAAAAGCCAAGCGCTCTGGTTTGGAATTGGAATTTGCCTCACTGCTATCATTTTAGCTCTGCACTACTCAATTCTTTCAAGGCTCGCCTATTTCATCTACTTCGCTAACCTGATTCTCCTTGGAGCCGTGCTTCTCGTCGGAAAATCGAGCCTAGGAGCCAAACGCTGGATTGGCGTAGCAGGATTTAGAATCCAACCCTCTGAGTTCATGAAGCTCTCGATGGTCATCTGCCTAGCTAAATACTTCGAAGCGGATCAAACCGTAGGGGGATATGGGTTGAAGGACCTCATCCTACCCACCCTTCTTGTAGCGCTCCCCTGCGGCCTAATCATGCTGCAACCCGACCTGGGGACCGCCTTAATCATTTTGCTGACCTTCGTCTCGATGATGCTCTTTATGAAGATTCAGCCGAGCACTCTCATTTCAATTGCCGTTTGCTCCGTGATCGCCCTCCCAGTCGTCTACAAATTTGCATTAAAGCCCTATCAGCGTCAGAGAATTGTCTCTTTCATTGACCCCACTTCTGACCCGAAAGGCTCTGGATATAACTCCATTCAATCGATGATCGCAGTCGGCAGCGGACAACTCGTCGGTAAAGGATATCGAAAAGGAACCCAAAGTCAGTTGAACTTCCTGCCCGAACACCATACAGATTTTATCTTTTCAGTATTCAGTGAAGAACACGGCTTCATTGGCTGCGTCATTCTCATCACTCTGTACCTCATTTTTTTGCTCAACGGACTCTCAGTCGCCTATCAATCTCACGATAAATTCGGCATTCTTCTCGCTCTCGGGATCATGACCATCTTTTTTTGGCACATTTTTGTAAATATGGGCATGGTCATGGGCCTCCTCCCCATCGTCGGGGTACCGCTCCCTTTCCTAAGCTATGGAGGGTCATCTCTTGTCACATCGATTCTCTGTGTGGCAATTCTCACTAATATTTCTAACAAGAAATTTATGTTCTAAATTAAAATTTGGATTTGCGAATAGTTAAATATAATATATGTTATTTATATACACTGAATCAAATGAGTGATCGAACAGGGAGCAAATATGACGAAGGGCAAACTGAACGGGATCGTACTAGGAATGGCTGTAATCGGTTTAGGCTTTGCTATGCCTAGCTGCCCTGGCCAAGAAGCGATGCAGCAACAAATCAACTCCGTACAAACCGTGAATCAAGAATTAGTCAAAAAGATTCAGACCGTGACTAACCAGGTCAATTCGCTCAATAGCGAAATCAACCAAATGAAACAGTACATGGTCCAATCTACAAATGTTTTCGCTGCTCAAGAAGCTCTGAACAACCAACTCAAAAAGAGCATCGAAGAACTCAAGTCCCCTAAAAAGGGCGGCAAGCATCGCTAATTAAGTCCGAATAGCATTATAAATTTAGTCATCTATTTTTCAGTGACACTCTAATTTTAATTGCATTGCTAAAATCCATGATAAACTGCCCCCTGTCTACAGGGGGGAAGTTTTCTTATGGATCATCGCTACAGCCATGAAATTGCTAAAACTCTATTATTAGTAATTTTAGAATTTTTTATATTATTACCTAACCAAGCACGAGCCTCTCTCGGATGGTTTGCAGCAGGCCCAGACAGTAATCAAGGACTGCTGCTTTCAGCAATCCAGTCCGCAAGACAGGAGCTCTTGATCAACATCTACCAGATGGATCAACCTGCAGTGGTCAGTGCGATTCTAGATAAAATAAATCAAGGAATTTCGGTCACCATTCTCATTGAGTCTACTCCTGTGGGAGGCATGGGTGCCACCGCACTTAACGCGCTCAACACCCTTCAAAGTGCCATGAATTTAAGACCCGACAATAGGAACCACATCTACCTCATGACCCAAAAGGAGGGAGAGCAAAAACGCCGCTTCAGATTCGATCACGCTAAATACGTCGTCATTGACGGAAGAAGTGCCTACGTTACATCAGAGAATTTCACCTCACCTGGCCACCCCGATCAGGGCAGGAAAGGGAATCGAGGCTGGGACAGCCTCGTAGAGGACACAGGACTGGCACAAGAACTGGCCGATCTTTTCAAAAGCGATACCGATCCACAATACGGCGACATCACCGAGTATGCACCGGTGAACCTTGCCCCTCCCGAACCGCGAGAGGGCAATGAATCTCGCAACACTCCTGGATATCCGGCGCGCACAGGAGTCATTCAGCATTTCACCCTAGTCACCGCTCCTCAATCCCTAAACGGAGTACTCACCGTCATTCGCTCAGCCAAGAAACGCCTCAGAGTCGAGGAAATGACCCTCCCCCTCTATTGGCGATCCCCTGATCCCGCTCAGAACCCCATCGTCACTGAATTAATTCAGGCGGCTGAGCGAGGAGTGCGGGTTCAAGTCCTTCTCAATGACGAGTCTGTTTTCCGACACTCGACTCACCGGGAGACTTTAGCGCTCAAGGTGAAAGGAAACGATCAAACCGCTCAGTACCTCGATCAATATGGCAAAAAAAATCATATTCCCCTCGAAGCCAGAATCGTCAACGTGAACGCCACTCAAATTACCTACATCCACAATAAGGGCATCATTGGAGACGACCAAACCGTTTTTATCAGCTCAATAAACGGGACCCAAAATTCTGTAAAAAATAATCGGGAAGTCGGGGTGGCACTCGAGAGCCCTGAAGCTGCGACGTACTTTAGCCCGATTTTTGACTTTGACTGGCAGCAATCTGGACCCAAGCAAGACCCATCGCTCATTCCCTCCCTAGGGATGAGCTGGATCATGCAATTTTTCTGGCGACTAAATGCCTAGATAAGCTCTGAGATAGATCAACACAGTCAGCCCCCAATTAAACGGGGCGAGCTTCGTGCGATCTGCTCTTAAAGCCCCAGCAATAAGCGCCCACGGCCGCTCCCTTTCAGACCACTCAGCCCATTCTTTCGAAGTCAAAAACAAACCTTGCACGGGCACATGATGCCCTTCCGAAATATATTTTACCACATCACTGGGGACGCGTCGCCGATCCGGAATCATCGACGACAAATCTGGGACGTGAAACGAACTCACGTCACCATTTTTCACCAAAACGAGTACAGAGAGCGCTGGATTTTCATCCAGGCAAATATAGATTCCATAAGCCGAAGGAAATACTACTCTCCACCAGGTCTTCACCGCGAGCAGTAAAAAATGACCCCGCGCCATCAAGTCCTGCGATCTACCGCGACTCCGATTGATTCGCAGAGGCTGAGACTGAGTTTGAATAAACCGAATTTGATCGTAAAAATGTACTTTTTCGACCGATTGACTCATCCACTGATCCACCTGCAATCGATCAAAAACGAAAACTTCTCGATGGGCGAACTCTGCGTCTACTTCATCCCATGTAGAACCAATCCAATCCGAGAGATCCTGACCTTCAGAAAAAGCAGAAACGACAACCTGTCCCTCGGTCACCAAGTAGACTGCCTGTTGCAACTCACCCGAATTCAGCTTTTTTTTGGAATAAAACAGCGACTGAAAACTCCGCCAGTCGTAACTTAATTCCATAAGTCCCCCATCCCCTCGCCTTGAAGGTCTAGCCCGGGTAGTTCAACCAGAGCGGCCTTCGCCGCTCCTTCCCGAGTTTCTGAAGCCACCCGAGATGCTACATGTCGCTCCGCCTGAGAACTCAAGTTAAACCCATCCACCACCAAGGGGAGAACTCCAAAAGGAGGTACATCGAGCGTAAACCGATGCCCCGGAGAAACCGCGTCCATCTCTGGCTCATTCTGAGAATCACTCACCAAGGCTTGCCCCAAGTCTCCTACTTGCACTTCCTTGGAGTACACCATATCGGCTGTTACAGATCGTCGAGAACTATTCAAAATAAAAGTGGCTAAGCGATCACCCTCGACCTCAAGTGGAATCACCTTCAACCGGGGATCACTGAGCTGACAAAAACTTTCCACTTCTGCAATAGATAAAATTGCATTCAGAAAAACTTGCCACGCTGATAAGGGCTCTCCCTTTAAACTATCTGTATCGAGAGTATCATAGACAATCAGCTTGCCTTCACCCAGGCCATAGAGCTGATAATTAAAGCCAAGATCAATTTCCATGCGTCTGGCCTGTGAGACTGACTGCTCGAGCTCCTTCCGAGCGAGCTCCGTGTAAAGCTTCGTCCTCGGGAGAACCACCACTCGCCCGGACTTCGTCCAGGCCATCAGTTTTTGAATCACCTCTCGGGTTAAAATACAGGAAGGGTCAACGATCAAAAGGTTCGATGACATGTCACTAAAAATCAAATCGAGCGACGAAATCATTCGAACCGAAGGCCCTAGGCGCCCCCTGAGTACATCCCAAAGGGTGCCATAATCTGACCAAAGATGCGGGACCCAATAATAGGCTCGCGCTTTGAGCTGAAATCGCTTCTCAAAGAGACTCCGCGCAATCGACTCAGCGCGCCCTCGAAACTGAGCTGAAAGCGAAAACCACTCCGTTTCATCAATTAAAATCCCTCCACCCTGCCCGCCTCCGAGCAGCAGGGATTTCAACAGGAGAAATTGCTGTTCTGCATCAGCCAGCATCCTAAACCCACCCATGCAGGTCCAATGAGTCCACAGAGGGGTGAGAGTAGCATTGGAAAACGAAGTCCGAGATGCTGCCTCGTCTAAAAACGTAGAGAGCCTATTAAAATCGACATGTCCACCGGCCATCCACTGTAAAAACTGGCTGTAAATCAAACTCGTATCGGCTTCGGGAGTAAAGAGCTCGACCTCAGTCACCTTCAATTGCGCTGATTTTTTCTTCAGTGCATGCATAGCTCGGGTTCGAAAAGTATTTTCAGACTGCTGATAAAACCAACGCCGATTGACCTCTTCGAGAGACCGAGTTTTCCACCGATTTGCCGCTGCGGGGGTTGGATCCATAAATTCGCGCTGTCCGTAAAACTGATCCACCTGCTGGCGATGCGCGAGTGCAGCATGAGATGAATAATCACCCGCAGCCCCTCCAAACGGACTATAGGCAGCGGCAGACGGGGACCGATAATATTTCCATAAGCTCCCCGTCAAAATAGCCGTGACCCGAGACACCCAATGAGGCTGAGTTCGGGCCAAATCGGACAAAATTCCATCCATCCGAGACAAAAAACTCGAATAACGCTTATTAAAATCAGGTGCAAAAAGGGAGGGCAGGTGAAATGAATTCGGCGGAAAATGAGCAGTCACAGGACCTGACTGGCAGTGTTGAGCTCGATTCTCCGACTTTGAGATTAAATCTTTGGGAAAACCAGAGTTCGGATAATGAACCCCTAGCTCAGGACTCAGGATCAAGTATACCTTCATGTCTCGATCTGCTGCGGCCTGCAGAATTCTCGCCAGCAAATTTGAAATATCAGACTCCGCCGCCTGCCACGGCACAAAAGTCGCAAATTGCGTAATGCCTCGTCTGAGTATGTCGTCTAAACGAGCTCCAATCCTCGATGGACGGATTTCCCAGTAGTTCACCAACAACAAGATCGGGTATAGATTGACGTCGCCCCCAAGCATGTTATGAATTATTACACGTACTGAGCAAGGAGTCACCATTATGTGGTTTTTTTCTGAAGAACATCGAATGCTCCAAGAGAGCGTTCGCCAATTTGCGGCCCAGGAATTAACACCTCGCATCGAACAACTCGATCACGAGGAAGGATTCAATCGCGATGCATTCTTCAAAATGGGAGAGCTGGGCTTACTTGGCATCACCGTCGCCGAAGAAGATGGCGGCTCGGGCCTCGACGCCGTTTCTGCGACCTTGGTAATGGAAGAAATGGGAGCTGCCGACGCTTCGACCACACTCTCGTACCTGGCTCACAGCATTCTCTGTGTCAATCAAATCGGAAAAAACGGAACGCCCGAGCAAAAGGAAAAATACCTGCCCAAGCTCATCTCGGGAGAGTGGATTGGCGGAATGGGGATGTCTGAACCCGACGCTGGCTCCGATGCCCTCGCGATGAAAACCAAAGCCACGCGTCAAGGCGACCATTATGTTTTGAATGGCTCCAAGACTTGGATTACAAACGGCCCCATCGGAGATGTTTTTTATTGCTATGCCCGAACCGGTGAGGAAAGGACCCAAATCTCTACCTTTATGGTCGAACGAGGAGCCGTAGGCTTTTCGACGGGTAAGAAATTTTCTAAAATGGGCATGCGAGCATCCCCTACTGGCGAACTTGTTTTCTCGAACTGCCAACTCCACGAAAGAGAACGAGTGGGGCAAGAGGGTAAAAGCATAAAAATGATGATGCAAAATTTGGATCTCGAGCGCATCACGATTTCAGGAATTTCATTAGGAATTGCGAGATCATCCATCGAGGTTGCTACCCGTTATGCAAAAGAGCGAATGGCTTTCGGAAAGCCCATCGGAGCTTTTCAACAAATTCAGGAGCGATTAACTGAGGCATCTGCCTGGTATGAAGCCTGTCGCGCTCTCACTTACCAAGCCGCAAAACTCTGGGATTTAGGCCTTATGAAAGACAAAGAGGCATCCATGATGGCGGCCAAAGCGAAGCTCCAAAGCGCCCAAATGGCTACTCTGGTCGCCTTAGACGCCATTCAGATTCTGGGGGGATACGGCTACACCCGAGAATTTCCCGTGGAGCGATTTATGCGGGATGCGAAACTCATTGAAATCGGAGCGGGCACCAATGAAATCTTAAGAATTATTATTGCGAGGCAAATGCTGGGTTCTGAAGTAGTCGGGTAATCTCCACCTTCGGAACTGTAAACCGCAGAACAAATTCTTTTTTTTTAAAAATGTCCAAGTTACACTACAAATATGACTAAAAAACCCGATGCTTCCGACGATGGCACTGATAATACCAGCGTCTTACAAGATGGGCAAAACACCCTACTTAAGGAACTTCAAAAGGCAAAAGAACAGGACGCTTGCCTCATCATCATTCGAGGCACCCCTCAGGGGCATCGATTTTTTCTCACCCAGAACACCATGCTGATCGGCAGGGATCCAAGCGCTGCCATTTGCGTGTCGGACCAAGGTATTTCTCGCCGACATGCTCAAATCATCCAAGAAAGCGGAACGATTTTCCTCGTCGATTTAGGCTCCTCCAACGGCTCCTTCATCAATAACCGCCGACTCAGCCCAAACGAAAAAGTGGCCCTCGCCAAAGAAGATATGATCAAACTCGGAACTACGATTTTGAAGTTCCTCCCCAAAGGGGAACTCGAAATCCTCTTTTACGGCAACCTCGGCTCAGCCGCCCACACGGATCCGCTCACTCAAATTTATAACAAAGGCTACCTCCTAGAAGCTTTGGAGGCCGAGTTCAAAAGAGCACGCGCGCTTCACACGGAGTTTAGCCTGATCTTTTTTGATCTCGATCATTTTAAAAAAATCAACGACACCCACGGACACGACGCTGGAGACTTTGTCCTCAAAGAACTCACCCAACTCGTACGTAAGAGCCATGTCCGACCTAAAGATATTTTTGCCCGTTACGGTGGCGAAGAATTTGTCCTCCTGCTCTCGAACACTGCTGGCAAGGACGCACGAGAAATCGCTGAACGAATTCGCACGGGCATCGAAGTCCACCCTTTCATTTACGAGGGCAAACGATTGCCAGTGACAACGAGCCTGGGCGTTGCTGAACTGCAAGTCGGCATTGAAGCAGCGCAGACGTTACTCAAAAAAGCAGACCAAGCCCTTTACTCCGCTAAGTCACAAGGGAGAAACCAGGTCGTATTTCACAATTAACCTGCGACGACTAACTCTCGCTGCGAGTTCCTCGCAGGCGTTCATAAGCGTTCGACTCCTCAGAAACTGGGGGCGCCTCGACGCTCAAGGATTTCTTAATATAGACTTTGCCTTCCTCGACCCCAGGCTGATCAAACGGATTGACCTCCCATAGAGACCCCGTGACAGCAGTGAGAACACAAAACGTATAGTACAATGCCCCCAGGCCTCGCTCGTCGAGACGGTCCAACTTAAAGGAAAGGTGAGGTCGACCTTGCTTGGTCAACACCAAAGAGGTCGCCTGATATTCAGTCGCAAGGAGCCCATGCAACGTGTGACCTTCCAAAATCTTAAAAGCAGGATACTCTTTACGGTCCAACGTCGGCGGCAAACGGGGAATTTTCACTTCATCCGCCACCTGATCAATGGTCATAAAAAGAGTCACTTTATCATCCGGTCCGTCGCGCAAAAGCTGCAAAATACTGTGCTGATCTGTGGCGCCGACTGCCGCCATGGGAGTAAAACCCTTCCCGTCCTTACCGAGACTCTCGCCCCAAAGCTGCACAAACCAAGACCCCAAAAGCCTCAAGCGGGTTGAATAGGGCATACAAACATGCACGGAACGCTTTGAAGACTGATTCAAAAACTCTTGCGCCAAAATAAAAAGCGGATTTTTTTCCACCGGAGTCTTTTCGAGATAATCTCTGACTTGTTTTGCCCCCCCTAAAAACGAACTCACTGAAAGCCCTGCCAAAGCAGCGGCAAATAACCCGACAGGACTAAACACACTGAAACGCCCACCGATGGAAGGTGCTATTGCCAGCGAAGGAATGCCCTCTTGCTGCACAAATTGGCGTAGGTCACCCTTCACAGGATCGGTAATCGCAACCAAGTGCGTTTTCCAACGCTCTTTACCCAACCACTCCAGAGCCAAAAGAGTTTGAGCCATCGTCTCAAAGGTGGTCCCCGATTTTGTCACCGAGAAGACTAACGTCGAACTTGGCTTTAATTTTTTCAGGGTGGAAGCCCACTCCATGGGATCGGGATTCTCAATGAAATGGAATCGAATCCCTGATTCGCTCCGATCCTGAAGCGCAGAAAGTAAACTCATCGGCCCGAGAGCACTCCCTCCGATCCCCAGAAACAAACAGTCAGAGAAACTATTCTTTCTGAGCAATGAATCTGCCAATGCCTGAGACTCGCTCACCTGGGACAGTTCTAACTGAATTGGGCAATCATAAAACCCAACTTCGCCGCTCTGGAATCGTGCCCTTAACTTGGCCCACGCCGCCCCCATGGCCTCAGTATCTGGCTCCTTTTTGATCATCATCTGAGACCAATCAATAGTAATCGGAGCACTTCCCAAGCGAGATGCGGTCACTGCCATATTATTTTCCTCTTTCGATTCATGATTCCTAACTAGACCAATGGTTCCAACAAGCGTTTACCAATCACGAGTCTCTGAATTTGATTGGTACCCTCCACGATTTGAAGCACCTTTGCCTCTCGCATCCAGCGCTCCACAGGAAACTCCTGAGTATAACCTGAACCTCCGAGAACCTGGACGGCGTCCGTCGTGACCTTCATGGCCATATCCGTTGCAAAAAGCTTAGCCATGGCTGCTTCCTGCGTAAACGCCGCACCCTGATCACGAAGCGAGGCCGCATGACGCACCAGTAACTGCGCGGCTTTCAATTGAACCGCCATGTCTGCTAACAGAAACGACACTCCTTGAAACTCGCCAATCGGCTTTCCAAACTGTTCTCGGTGCTGGGCATGTCGCACAGCCACATCAAGTGCCCCGCGAGCCACACCCAGCGCGACAGCAGCAATTGTAATGCGTCCACTATCCAAGGCCGTCATAGCGACCTTAAAGCCATCGCCCTCGGCTCCGACTCGATTTTCCGCCGGAATGCGCACCTGATCCAACACGAGCTCCATCGTATGCGACACCTGGCAGCCCATCTTCTTTTCTCTTTTACCCAAACGAAATCCGGGAATGCCTTTTTCTAAAATAAAGGTTGAAATACCCAGCGGACCAGGCCCCCCCGTGCGTGCCATCACTAAGATCAGATCTGCGGAATCCCCCTGCGTCACCCACTGCTTCGTCCCGTGCAAAACGTAAAAATCTCCGTCTCGCGTCGCCGTTGTCCTCAAGCTCGCTGCATCCGATCCCGATCCCGCTTCAGACAGACTAAAAGCGCCGATCGCTCGCCCCTCAGCCAATGCCCGAATCCATTGCGACTTTTGACTTTGGCTCCCAAAACGACTTAAAATGAGTTGTGCCAAACCGGTAACGGCAACACTAATGGCATAACCAGCACTTACCTGAGCCAACTCTTCTAAAGCCGAAATGTATTCTTGGTAACCGAGACCAGCTCCACCATCGTCTTCTGAAACTACAATTCCAGTGAGACCCAAATCTCCCAAAGCTCGAATCCACTCGGGGCGAAACCGCTCTTCGCGCTCATCCTGGTCAATCTGAGGCAACATCGTTTTGGTAGCAAACTTCCGCATTAAATCCCGAAGTTGCCTCTGGGTGTCAGTTTCCATGAAGTCCATAAGGCTAACATTAAAGCAAGGACCGGGTAAAGCATAGACCCAGAGGCAAAAAAAGAGTATGACCGGTGCGTGAAACCAGAGAACCGAATTCATCGACTTCCGCCCGCTGTGGCTGAGCGAATCGCCGCGGGCGAAGTCATTGAACGACCTGCCAGTGTCGTGAAAGAACTCGTCGAGAACTCCCTCGATGCAGGCGCGACAGAAATCTCAGTGCGACTCGAAGACGGCGGCAAAAGCCTGATCGAAGTCATCGACAATGGAAGAGGAATGACGCCGGCGGACCTCGCTCTGAGTATCGAGCGACATGCCACGAGCAAACTCACGTCACTTGAAGATCTCGATCGAATCGCCACCCTGGGGTTTCGTGGCGAAGCGCTACCCAGCGTCTCGGCCGTCGCAGAAGTCAGCCTCATCTCTAGAACCGCTGACGCAGACGCCGCATTTGAACTCGTTGCGGGTGATGTTGCCGATCGAGGACTGAACCCGCCCTCAGCCAAGCGCATCACCTTCGGCCACTTCAACAACGCTCAGCACGGCACCCGAATTCAAGCCCGCGGCCTCTTTTCTCAAGTCCCCGCCCGATTGAAGTTCCTAAAATCTCAAGCCGCGGAAGTTTCGCAAGTACGTGAATGGGTCGAACGCTTGGCTCTTGCTTATCCGCAGGTTGGCTTTCAAGTTCACAGCGGTGAAAGAAAACTTTTAGGACTGCGCCCCCAATCTGAACTGGAGCGAGTCCAAGAAATTTTAGGCGAAGGGGAGGAATACCCAGTCGTTTTTGCTGAAAATGACCAAGACGGGTTTCGCGACAATGGCCTCAAAATTCGTCTCTATTGGCTGCAAGGCCTCAGCTCACCCCAAAATCGACGTCTGGTCCAAATCGTCAACTCACGCTCCCTCCGAGACCGCTTTCTGCAACAAGCCCTCATGGCACCCTTTCGGCAAAACCTCCTCCCCGGCCAGTTTCCAGCAGTCGCCGTCTTCATCGAAATTAATCCGGCAGCGATCGACGTCAACGTCCACCCGACCAAAGCCGAAGTTCGATTTTTAGATAAAAATAAAATTTTTAAATCAATAGACACCCTGGTTCGGGGGATGATCGCCCAAAAGGGTGCCCCCGGACGAGTACCTACCCCCTGGAACTGGCCGCAACCATCTCCCTCAGATGAAAGGCAGCCTTCTCATCCAGACGCGGATCAATCCAGCCCTGAGCTGAAGCTTACTCCAGAACTGGAAAACCCGACGGATTGGCGTACCGCATTTTTGGAGAGAGCCACCCCGACGTCCAAAAACACCGGCAGTTTGTGGACCGCCCGAGAATCGAATGCCCCCCACGCTTGGAACCCTCCCTCCAATTTTGGCTTAGGCTCCGAGGCCTCTCCCGCTCCACAGACTCAGCTCAGCCCATCGGTATTGCCTCCGGGAGCACTTCCGTCGCGCGAAACGCTCGCCGTACAGGAGCTTCTGGATATTGCTCCCACGCAAACCGTCTTTGAGCGCCCCCCCGCAACGATTCTTTTTCACACTTATTTGGTCTATGAAGATGGGCATGAAATGGTCTTAATCGATCAGCACGCTGCCCATGAACGCATCCGCTATGAAAACCTTAAAAATCGACTCAAGCCCTTAGATACCTCGTCCGCGGTTCGAGCCTCTCAAGCTCTCCTCATCCCAGAAACCGTCAAATTTGATGAATCCCAGCTTGCGGTGATTCAAAATCGACTCCCAGCGCTCGACTCACTGGGCTTTGAAGCGGAGATTTTTGGAGAAGACACGGTTCTCTTCCGCTCCATCCCGTCCGAGTGGGGATTTCGAAATCTCAAAGTGAGACTCAAGAACCTCATCGAGAAGCTCTGCGACATCCAACCTGGAGACGCCCCGCTTTTCCTCGACGAAGCCCTTTTCGAGTCTCTCGCCAGCGAAGCTTGCCACTCAGCGGTTCGAGCCGGCGACTCACTCACTCTCATCGAAGCCCAAAAATTAGCCCAAGACTTATTCCAATGCGAACATCCGTGGAACTGTCCCCACGGACGTCCGACTGTCGTGAGAGTCCCCATGAGAAAATTGGAAGAATGGTTTTTGCGAAAACTATGATGATCCAACCCAGCCCCATCGGCATCCTAACGGGTCCGACTGCTACCGGCAAATCCTCCCTTGCCCTCGATTGGGCCAGAGAACACAAAAACATCGAAATCGTGAATGCTGACAGCCTCTTGGTCTATCGCCACTTCAACCTGGGAACAGCAAAGCCGTTACCCAAAGAACTCCAAGAAGTCCCTCACCACTTAATTGATATCTGCAATCCCAATGAAGTTTTCACGGCTGGCGAATTTTGCCGGGCCGCCGAAAAAGCGATCACAGACATCACTAGCCGAGGTAAAACCCCCCTGATCGTGGGCGGCACCGGATTCTACCTCCAAGCCCTCTTGTTTGGCACTTGGGATGCCCCAGCCGCTGATCCAGAGCTTCGCCAAGAACTTGAAAAACTAGAACTCGCCACGCTCCACTCTCGACTCGCCGAAAAAGATTCAAAGTCAGCACAGCGCATTGGTAAAGCGGATCGTTACCGACTCGTTCGAGCTTTAGAGCTCATCGAACTCACCGGTCAAACTCCCTCGCAACTTCAGACCGAAAAGAAATCGGAACCTGATCCGCGATTTCGCCTATGGATCTTAGATCGTGATGATGCGGATTTGCATCAGCGAATCCAATCCAGAACTGCATCGATGCTCCAAAGCCCCTGGCTCGAAGAGGTCAAGTGGATTCGAGCCAAGTTTCCAGATTGCAGGCCTCTTCAGTCCGTCGGGTACGCCCAAGTCCTCCAGTATTTAGACGGCGAAAAACCGGCCGGGAGAAAAATTCGTCCTGGACTCCTTGGACTCCAGGACGAAATTGAACTTGCTACGCGCCAACTCGTCAAAAAGCAAAGAACTTGGTTCAAGAACCAAAGTAAGAAAGTGCCTGGGTCGCAATGGTTTCAACTTGAAAAAGACCGAACCCTATTAGAAAAAACTTTCAAAAAGGAAATGCAATGGAATCCCTCACCCCGTCCCCCCGAAGAATCGTAGTTGTTTCAGATGGAACTGGCGAAACCGCTGCGCAAATGGCCAAAGCTGCCATGGTCCAGTTTGGTGACCGAAACATCTATTACACGCGTTACAAAAACGTCCGCAATGAGAATCAAATTGAAGCCATTTGCGAAGATGCTGCAGCCAATCGAGACCTTCTCATCTATACGATAGTTTCGCCTGGTTTGCGGGCTTTTCTCTCGAACAAAGCTCGTGAGAAAGCGATTCCGTGTGTTGACTTGCTAGGACCCCTGCTGGTTGGCCTGGCTAACTACTTCGGTTACGAACCCAAATCCATTGCAGGCCTTCTCCACGATGTGAACGAAAGTTATTTTGAACGCATCGCCGCGATGGAATACACGATCGCCCACGACGACGGAAAAGACCTGACCGGCCTAGAAAAAGCCGACGTCATTATCCTTGGCATCTCCAGGACCTCCAAAACACCCCTCTCCATGTACCTTTCTCATCAAGGCTGGAGAGTGGCGAATATTCCGCTGATTCAAGGGTTTGATCTCCCCTCAGAAATCATGGGTGTCGACCAAAAGCGTGTGATTGGTCTCACCATTGATGCCCAAAACCTCGCAGCGATCCGCCGAGCCCGTCTTCAAAGACTCGGACACCATCAAGGAGGCGAATACGCTGACCCTGAAAAAGTGAATCAAGAAATTGAGTATGCCAATCAGATTTTTAAGAAAAACCGCCGATGGCCCGTCTTCAATGTCACCGGAAAAGCACTCGAGGAAACCGCTTCTGAGATCATCAAACTCATGGCATCAAGACGACTCGCGCCCGCACACTCCTTAGAAGGAATGGCACCCCGACCGTAAAGGCCAAAATGTCACTCCTCATCCAGCACCAGGAGGTTAACCTCCAACGGTGATTTTCATCCTTCTCGAAGGATGGAAAAGATGTTAGCTTTTTTACCTCTGAACTTCGCCCAGGAGGTGATACATGGCTCGCGGATCAAAAGTGTGGTGGAACGGTAAAATTCTCCCCGTTGAAGAAGCTAAAATCAGTCTTTTTACGCACGCCCTGCACTATGGAGTCGGCGCATTTGAGGGCATTCGGGCCTATCGCCAAGCCTCTGGCAAGGGCGCTGTTTTTCGACTCAGGGACCATATCGACCGGCTCTTTGAGAGCTGCAAGATTCTTGATATTCAAATCCCTTTTACGCCAGAAAATCTAGTAGAAGCCTGCCTCGAAACTTGCCGATCCAATCAGTTTGAAGAATGCTACATTCGCCCCATCGTTTACATCGGGGACGGACCCCTCGGAGTCAATCCTGGCTCCCAGCCTCCGATCGAGGTCGCAATTTTGACTTGGGAGTGGGGCAGCTACCTAGGCGATCAAGGTAAAAACCAAGGCACCCGTTTAAAGATCTCGAGCTTTATTCGTCCCCATGTGAATTCTTCGATGACCAAAGGAAAAATTACAGGTCAATACGTCAACGGCGTGCTCGCAAAAAGAGAAGCGATCGCAGCTGGCTTTGATGAGGCTCTCCTGCTCGATCCAGAAGGCTATCTCACCGAGGGTAGTGGCGAGAACATCTTCGTGATCAAAGACGGCAAAGTAAAAACCACTGCTCTGAATTCGATTCTTAACGGCATTACCCGAAAAACGGTGATCGAATATCTAGAAGCTAAAAAGTACTCCATTGAAGAAAGTCGATTTACTCGAGACGAACTCTGGTGTGCTGACGAAGTCTTTCTCACCGGAACTGCTGCAGAAATTACTCCGGTCCGCGAAATTGACTACCGACCGATCGGAAAAGGCGCTTACTTAGGCAAGCCCGGACCGATTACCCAAGAAGTCCAAAAAGCCTATCACAGCATGGTCAGGGGTGAAATTCAGGAGTTCTCAGAGCGCTGGCTAACCAGAATCTAGAATCTCACTGAGCTCATTCGAAGGTCTACCTCGAGCCTGTTTTCGAAGGGTGAGGTGCGTTCTTTTGAATTTGACCGCGCGCCTGCTCAATGGCCTGATTGACCGTAAGGCTTTTCATACAAGGAAAATAGTAACAAGCATGCCCGCGGCACTTAAAGTCCTGCCCGCAGTAAACCTCGGGCACCAAAACACTCGCCTGCGAGTCGTCAGCTAAATAAGGACCCCAACGAATCGCGCTCTGCACGCGGATAGGCGGAAAAAAGGTGAGAACCGGGATCCCGAGTGCCACTGCTAGATGAAGCGGGCCCGTGCTCGGCGCCACAACCAACCTCGCTTGTTGGTAAAGTCCCCCGAGAAAATCGATGTTTCGAGACCCCGTATTTCGGAAAACCATCAACCGCCCTGACTCATTGACTAAGGGAGCTCCCACGGCTAGCTCCAATTGACTGAGAAGCTCACCTTCTTGAGGACCGCCCGTGACAAGAATTTGAAACCCCTCTCGCATGAGCGACTGAGCCAACTCATGATAAGAACTTTGTGGCCAATTCAGAGCAGACCCGCCCATTCCAGGGTGAATCACAATCAGAGGGCTCCCATCGGGGTTCCAACCCTGCGTCTGAAGCCAGGATCGGGCATTTGCCGCCTCGAGTTCCGGCACATGTACCTGCGTCAAAACCGTTCTTGTTTTTACTTCGATCCCAATTTTTCTCAAAAGCTGCAAATTGTAGTCGACTTCGTGCATCTCAACGTGCGAACGTCGCTGCCTCACACCGAGATTATAAAATAAATACGAGTGCACCTTACTCAGCGGCCCAACACTGTGAGGAATCCTTGCAAAATAAGTCGCCGCTGCAACCTTCCAATGAGACTGCAGAGCAATGGAAAAACCAAATTGCCGACGCTTCAGTTCTGAGACTAAACGCCCAAATCCCTGCACCCCCCGATGCACTCCCTCGGGATCAAAAATAAAAACTTCGTCCACAGAAGAAAGCCCCTTCAAAATAGGGGTAACCCCTTGCTTCACTAAAAAGGTGAGTTTCACTTTGGGGTAATGTTTCTTGATCGCTTCGAGCACAGGAGTCGACAGAATGACATCCCCGAGACGATCAGGCCGACTCACCAAGACACGAACTTCAGTGCTCCTCAGCAGCTTCCTCAGCTTGTGTTTGCCGTGGGGAATGAACTTTTGAGACAGAACTTTGAAAAAATTTAGACTTCGCAGCGCCTTAGGCAGCATTTTGTTCACTCTTCCACAAATAAACGATTTACTTAATTCGCGAGTTAACCCATTTTTCCATAGTATCCACGACCTGATCCAAAGTCATTTGACTGGTATCGACTTCAATCGAGTCTGATGCTTTCTTGAGTGGAGCCACAGCACGCGTCGAATCAATACGATCCCGGGCCTCAATCTGTGACCTCACTTCCTCAAACGAAGGCGCATCTGAGCCAGCGGCCTCGAGCTCAATCAGCCGTCGCTTCGCGCGCTCATCCACACTCGCATTCAGAAAAAACTTCACGTCCGCATCTGGAAAAACCACTGTGCCAATATCCCGGCCCTCAAGAATCGATTTTCCCTGACAGCCCAATCTCCGTTGCAATCCGAGGAGCGAAGCTCGAACCTGAGGAATCGAAGACACCTGCGAAGCGGTCATGGTGACTTCAGGAGTACGGATGTAATCCGTGACATCTTGACCATTAGCAAAGACTCGGTTTGCTGGATTCTTGGTCGCTTGACGACGAAACTCTAAATGGACTTGGCCGGCGATATCCATCGCGACCGCGGCAAAATCATTCCCGGGGACGACCTTCATCCGCTCTAAAACGAGCCACGCGATCGCACGATAGAGCGCCCCAGTATCGATGTGAACAAAACCTAACCGATCGGCTAAGCGCCGAGTAGCCGTACTTTTTCCCGTCCCTGCTGGGCCGTCGATCGCAATGACCGGGCCCAATTTTGGAATACCCAACCGGGGCTCCTCCATCGATCACCTCTTTAAAAGACTTTGTAAAACCTTAAATGCCCGCTGATTCTCTGCAGGCATCCCAATAGACACCCGCAGAGCATGAGGCATTCCGTAATTAGCGACTGGCCGAAAAATCACCCCTTGCGTGAGGCACCTCTGATAGAGCTCCATCCCAGAAAGGCCAAATCCAGCCTGCACATCCATCAACAGAAAATTACCCTGACTCCGCCAAAACGGCACTCCCATTTTGGTCAATTTATCTTCCCAAAAACTCATTCCAATCCGATTTATCTTTAAAGACTCTGCGACAAATTCTTGATCTTCGAGCGCCGCTGCAGCAGCTATGAGAGCCAACGAATTCAAGTTAAAGGGCTGCCGCACTTTCTCAAGATGCATAATAATCTCGGACGGGGCGATCCCGTATCCGACGCGGAGGCCTGCCAATCCATAAATCTTAGAGAACGTACGCAAGATCACTAGATTCGAATAAACTTTTAAAAATTCTTTTGGATTCGGACAATCAACAGCCGTACGGTATTCTCCGTAGGCGTCATCCAAGACCACTAATACGGATCCACCACGAATCAGGGTCATCTCTCTAAAAAATCGATCCAACTCTTTTCGA
>CAINWE010000238.1 GCA_903854365.1 Oligoflexia bacterium | reverse complement strand
TCTGCCCAGGGAGGCACCCAGGCCCAAGGTACCAACGCTCGCCAAGGGGGAGGCTGGTCCAAGGTCTGGGAGTGCTATTCTTTTCTGGCCGACGACCGCTAAGGGCGGCTTCAATCCGAATCTGGTCGTTGAATTTCGCTTCTTGGGCACGACGAATCAGTCTGTCTGCGCCATCTTTGCAAGTATTACTGAACCTCCAAGTATGGATATCAGAGGGCTGTAACTCCTGGTAGGCTTGGTCAACATACCTGTCCCAGCTGGCATCTCCGACCAGTTTGGATAGTCCCATCTTCAAGGCTAGCGTTGCTGCCGCAACATCCTCAGGTCGATTGCGGGTAGTCCAGGATTTCAGATCATTTCCCCAACTATAAGTGTTTACAAGTATTTCGACACCATTTTCGATCTTAGTCGTGAAAATGAAAGTGTGCGTAAGGCTCAGCTTCGAGGCCGTATAGTCAAACACTTGTCGATTGAACACAAATATCCCTCTGTTTACCTTGTGGGTGTTTAACCCACTAGGATCCAAAAACGTCACTGGGTTCCCACGTGCGTAGCTATAGAGGTTGCATTCCTCTGGACTTTTTGTGCAGTTTTCGGGTTGCTCTAAGAAAAATGGATCAGGGGTCTGGAATCGCTTGAGTTGGGGATCGTAGTCACGATGGTCCATTCGAAAAGCGCGGAGGTCGGAGTCGTACCCTTGACTGACGTAGTCGAGTGCAGCAGCGTGCTCTGGGTGGTCCTTGTAACGCTCTCCGTAGGGCGTAATCCAATCGACTTGTCCCAGTTCAGTCTTAATCACCGAGCCTCGGAAGTCGGTAAGAGTCGGGATGAGTTCGCTGTTCTTCAAGACCCCGATGACCGTGCCGTTGATCTTCAGCGGTTGGAGGAGTGCATCTGGAGTGATGACGGATTGGTCCCAGTAGATCTCTTTGATGCGTCCGGCCTTCTGCTTAATCAAGCGAACTCCTTCTTCATCATAGAGATACCGTACGATCGGGCGGCGATCTTGTAAAATAGTTTCGACTCGGCCGGAAGGTCCGTAGAGGAGTTCCAGGGAGCCAGGCAGTTGGGCAATCCGGCCAAAACTATCTTTCTGGTAGATTTGAGGGGCACCGGGGATTCGACTGATCGTGATGTCCTGCTCGGTTTCATTGAGGGATGCGGCCTGGCCGTTTTCGGTGGTTTGCGTCAGAATGCCGGATGGGTTGTAGTCATACTGGTGTTTTTGCGCGGGGGTGGAGTCTTGGATGAGGCGACCCTCAGGAGAGAACAGGTAGTTCCTTTTGAGTTCGACGCGATCGTTATATAAAAGCGATTCGGAGGCTACGAAGCCGCGTTCATTGAGGTTCCATTCGTTTCTGAAATGGGAATGAGGTAAGTTTTGCTCGAAGGCGAGAGTCTTTTGAGTCAGATTGTCATAGATCCACGATAGACTGCCTGATTTGAAATTAACCTGTTTCGCCCTGGATTGTTCGTCATAATGGAGGTCAAAGAGGCGAGTGCCTTGGGCAAAAGTCTCGGATGGTCTACCCAACGAGTCCGTTTCAAATTCGAGATTGATTTTTTGAGGAACGGATCCGGGACCTTCGATTTGAGTTTTCTTCGATTGCAGGGCGCCATCAGTTCGGTACTGATAGAAGGTAATGATTCTTGGGCCACCGAGCACCTCGAGTTCGGTCTGTTGAAGTTGGCCATCTAGCCGATGTCTCAGGCGTTTTACATAGCCTGGACCTTGGACTGCAGTGAGCATCCCGAGTTGGCCTCGCAATTTTCGTTTTTCGGGCAACTTTCCGTCGTAAAAGTAACGGTACTCAGCGAGTTCGGGCAACTCGATTGGACTCCTTTTGATTTTTTCTCCAAACGATCGTTGCTTTTTGACGATGACTCGAGCCATCGGATCGTAGGTGTATTCTTCCTCCCTGATTTTTTTGCCTTCTCGATCTAAGTAGGTTTTACGAAGAACTCGGCCAGTATTGAATTCGTGGGCGAAGACGATCGTGCCGACTTCCGTTCGGAAGATTCGCGTGATCGCGCCATGGTCATCATAGTCGATTTGGTGAACTCGGCCCTCTCTCCCTGGGAGTTCGATGGCCCTCAGTCGACCCAGGGTGTCGTATGAAAACTGAGTGCTCTGATTGCCTTCGTTGGTCCAGCTCAATAGTTTACCGTCGTGGGTTTGCGTTGTCTTCCGCAGGGTATCGCGATTCTCCATACGGGAAATCAGGATTTTTCCGTCGATGATTTGAGGGTCATAAACCACCTCTTGAGAGATTCCAGTTTGGACTGTTTTCATTTCAGAGGCAGCTAGTCCCACGTGTAATTGGGTCGATTTTTCGATCATCGCAGCATCTTGAGTGAGCTGTGCCAGGGAGAGGTCTGCTTCCAGGAGTGTGCTTTCGTGATCGAGGATTCGGATCTGATTTTGGAAAACTGTTTTTTCGCCGACACGATCGTCCATTTCAGTGAGTTTTGAAACAAGCCATTTTTTTGGATGATCGGGCTGGACCTGGGTGCCTTCTCCGAGGGGCTCGCCAGTGGAAGAAAAGAACTCCATTTGTTTTCTCCAGTTTGAGGTGCCCCTTGTATCCACACGATTTTTAATTATGATTTTGCCTACAGATTTCTCGGTTGCAAATTG
>CAINWE010000237.1 GCA_903854365.1 Oligoflexia bacterium | reverse complement strand
TGGTCGAGACGGATTCCCCATTTTTGGCGCCTATTCCCCACCGAGGTAAGAAATGTGAGCCCAGTATGGTCACTCTGACGGCTCGTCAACTCGCTGAAGTCAAAGGCGTTTCTTTTGAGACGGTGGCGGAAGTCACCACTCGAAATGCGAAGCACATTTTTCGAATTGAATCCTAGCGGTTCGCTCCGAGAGTAGATTACGGCTGCATCAGGCGGTCGACGACGCCGTTCCAGACGAGGTTCGGGCGAATCCCGTCAATTCGATGCCCATTCACAAAGAAGGTAGGCGTGCCAGTGATGCCAAGCGTTTTACCTTCTGCAAGGTCTTTCATAATTTGGAGTGAAGTAGCCGGCGCTGCTGCGCAGGCTGAGAGTCGAGCTTGATCGAGTGAGAGGCCGCTCAGCAAGCCTGCCACTTTGCCTTCGAGGAGTGAGCTTTGCTTTTCGAATAAAATCTCATAGGCACCTTCAAATTGTCCTTGCTCGTGGGCACAAATTGCATTGCGGGCCGCCTCACACGCAGCCGGGTGCATGGTCTGAGGAAAGTCAGCATTACATTTTTGGTCGAGGGGATAATTCTTAAACACCACTCTGATTTTTCCTGGATAACGATAGAGAAGGGTATTGAGGTTAAGTGCGCCAATTCTGCAGAAAGGACATTGAAAATCGCTAAATTCGACAATGGTAATGGGGGCGTTTTTGGGTCCAATACTGGGCGAATGGTCATCCAGGTCAATGTGAACCGGAGGCGAACTCAAAATGGATTCTGCCACTTCCTGAGCCTCTGTGGGTCGAAAGGCATTTTGATCCAGGGCCGAAAGTCCAAAAATCATCGCGATATGCGAGCCGACACCAATCATGAGAAAATTTTTCCACTGGGATCGATTTAAAGCCGAGCGGAGGGATAACTCCGGTTTGAGGCTGAGAGCGATTACGAAGCTCGCTAAAAGGGAAAGGTCAACACCCAGGCAATACAGGCAAAGCGTTTGTAGTTTCACCCGCATGAGCCAGAAGTAGAATCCAGAGATACAGACCCCGATGAGCGTCAGGCCCAGCGTGGCGCGAGCGGCTTCGCGCTGCCACTGTTTTTGGTAGTTAAAAAGACTGATGAAAAAAAAGGTGAGAAACCATCCGGCGGCAAAACTAGATAACGGGAACCCAGAAAAGAGCTCTGCACTGGGACTGGCTGCTACTAAGTCGCAATTGACCGCAGTTCCTAAATTGCAGGCAGATTTGAAATGAACACCTTCCCCTCGAATTTCATAAAAATGATGAGTGAGAAGAATAGAAAGCGTGAGGCCGACGAGTGCCAGCACACTCAAAAATAAAAACTTGAGTCGGGGAATATTCAATTTCGGGTCAAACTTCAGTTGGGCTTGAGATTTCATTGAGCTCACAGACTAAAGACCTCCAGAGGTTCCTGCACGGTAAATTAAGACTTCTGCAAAAGCGAGTAGAATTAAGCCGCTACCCATCTTAATTCTCATCATCCATTGCCCCGACTTCGGCAAAAGTTGGAGGCTGCCGGTGAATACGGTGATCGCTATCAGCAGTGTGCCGAGCCCCAAGGAGAAGCTTGCCATGAGGACAAAACCCAACCCGACGGATTGCGTTTTAGCAATATAGGCCAAAATGGATGTCAATACGGGCGTCGTACAAGGGGCCGCAATAAACCCCGATGAAGCACCGAGAAAAAAGGCGCCCATCCAGGTGGACTGCGACGAATGTGCCGTGTGGTGTGTCTGTTGAGAGTGGCTCTGCTGGGCATGATGCGACGCCGAGTGAGTGGTTTGTGATCTTCGGGTTCCGATTTTCTTTAATTCCGCCCAAAATAGAGCGGGCTCGAACTGGATGATTTCCATCATCCAGAGCGCAGCAAACGTCATGACGATCCCTAGAAAGAGATACCATCCGGAGGTATTCGTCATGGAGCCAAACACTTTCCCTGAAATTCCAGCCAGCACGCCGAGAAACGAATAAACGACGGTCATGCCCCCAACATAGGCAACTCCCCGAGCACAGATTTCCTGCCAGGTTTTACGGGTTGGCCCTAATCCGCCAACAATACTCACCGTAATTGGAATCATCGGATAGACGCAGGGCGTCAAACTGGCAAGGACTCCTCCCAGATAGGCAATGAGAATAGAAATGAACATTTGCCCTGCAGTTGACTCTCCGGTTGAGCTAGCAATGAAATCTGAAAAAAACTGACTTAATGAATTCATGTTACTCAAAAGCCTCCGGTTATTTTTAATTTTATCATGGATTCGGCCTTTTTGGCCAATTATGGCTGAATTTGGATTGCAGAGAATTGTCTCGAGTCACGATCACCGTTTCGGTAACTGTTGAATTTTGGCG
>CAINWE010000236.1 GCA_903854365.1 Oligoflexia bacterium | reverse complement strand
TTTAGTCTCGACTATTCCCTTTATACAGCTTCTCAGCGAGCTCTGAAGGGAACCTATGCGGGTTCTCAGTGGAATCAAGAAGCCTATGTACGAGAGATTCGCGAGTCGAAGCAGAAACTGACACTCCTCGAGGGCAAAGCAATCCGCATTGCGAAGGGGGCTTATCGAACTTATCTCGCACCTGCGGCCGTTTTTGATTTGGTGTCCATGCTGAGCTGGGGCGGAATCAGTGAAGCATCGATTCAACAAGGAGATAGTCCTCTCAGAAAGCTAAGAACTGGGGAAAAAAGCCTTTCACCGCTTTTTCATCTGGAGCAAGATTTTAGGAAAGGCGAGTCCCCAAGATTTAACTCAGAAGGGGAGCTCGCTCCTGAGAAGCTGACTCTCATTGAAGCGGGACAACTCAGGAATTCACTAGTCAGTGCTAGAACGGCTCGCGAGTATGGAGTACCTTCCAATCAAGCGTATGAATCTGAGTCGTTGCGAGCCCCCGTCGTAGCTGGGGGGCTTTTAGATGAAGCCGATATTCTCAAGCAATTGGGGACTGGGCTTTACCTTTCCAATCTGCACTACCTCAATTGGAGTCACCAACCCGGCGGACGTATCACTGGCATGACCCGATACGCGTGCTTTTGGGTAGAAAATGGCAAACTCGTTGCTCCCATTGAAAGCATGCGCTTCGATGATACGCTTTTTCAACTTTTTGGCTCCGCCCTGCTGGGTCTCACTCGTAAACAAGAGTTTATTCCTGAAGTGGGTTCGTACGAGATGAGAGACTTGGGCGGAATGTGGTGTCCTGGAATGTTGATCGAGGGCATGACTTTTACTCTCTAGCTCGTTCAAGCTCCCGGCCCTTGCTTTCGTTTGAATTTCATGAAAAATAGACTAATGTCTATTTTATGATGATCAATCTCTATTTTATTCTTCAGGTAATTCTCCTTGTTGGCTCTGCTCAAGCGGATGAGTCCACAGTGCCGGCTCTCACCCTGACTGAAGTTTATAGTAAAGCGATTCAACTCAGTGAAGCGGTCGGAGTTCAAAGAGAGTTAAAAGCCCAATCTGAAGAACACATTCATCAGACTTACGGTGCGATTCTCCCGACGATTAACGGTATTGGATCGTATACCCAACAAGCAGGTCCAAAATCCACTCTGGGTGGTGTGAGTGCTTCTACGTTTTATCCGACCTCTCAACCTCTGGCCAAACTGACCCTAGCACAACCGATTTTTCATGGTTTGAGTGAATATGCAGCCCTTCGGCAGAAACAGAGGCTGGATGAGGCTCAGCAGGAGACTGTGAAACAGGCGACGTCGCAACTCTATTCAGAAGTAGCAACGGCCTTCTATTCTATTCTATCCTTAGAGAAGGATTTCGCGAATCTGAAAGTTCAGATTGATCTCTACGGCCAAAGAATTCTGGAGCTGCAACAGCGAGTTAAAACGGGCCGTTCGCAATTGAGTGATGTGTTGACGACTCAGGCCGCGGCTGCTAATTTGCGGGCCCAATCTGAGCAAATTCTTGGGCAAATCGAATCGGCACGAGAAAACTTCGAGTATATTACTGGACTGAGTCGGCAGACTTCGCTAGTCGATTCCACTCCCTTTCCATCTGATCTTGGCCCTCTGAAGGACTTTCTAGAAAAGCGAGAGAGGCGCCCCGATGTCAGGGCGAGTCGTATTCAATTAGCGGCGGCTTCTGAAAACGTGAGTGTTGCTCGAGGAGCTCACATTCCGAGCTTAGATCTGAATGCTAATTATTATTTTTGGCGGTACGGGGCGCTTCAAAACGAGGGAATTAATTGGGATTTTACAGTATTGCTCACGGTCCCTATTTTTGCGGGCGGAACCGTGGAGTCTAAAGTTCGGGAGGCGACATCGCAAGAGCGCCAAAGCACACTATTAGTGAATCAGGTCACTCGTCAGGCGGACACCCAGATTCGATCCGCTTATCTCACGCTTGAGGCCGATCGATCTCAGATGCTGGCACTCAAGACGGCGACCGATCTTGCTGAGAGGAATTTTCTAGAAGAAACAAGAGAGTTCCGATTGGGGCTCGTAACTAATATAGACGTTTTAACCGCTTTGGCTAATTTTCAAGAGACCAACCGAGCCTTTGATCGTCAGAAGTTTACCGTCCTCGCCGACTGGGCAAAACTTCAGGCCGCTGTCGCTGATTATCCTCAAATGTCGAAAGTAGGCAGTCTATGAGCCTCTCGGAAATTTCGATCCGTCGTCCCGTCTTTGCATGGATGCTCATGGCAGCTCTCATCCTCTTTGGTGCGATTTCGTTTCAACGGATGGGAATTAGTCAGATGCCGGATGTAAACTTTCCGGTCGTCAACGTGGGCCTTACTCTAGACAATGCTGCTCCGCAGGTCATGGAAACGGATGTGGTCGATGTGATCGAGGACGCAGTGATGGGGATTGAGGGATTGAAAACCGTCTCCTCGAGCGCCAGCCAGGGAATTGCCAATATTACGTGCGAATTTGAATTGAATCACGATATTAACCTTGCGCTTCAGGAGGTTCAAAATCGGATTCAACAGGTTCAAAATCGCCTTCCGGTCAAGCTCTATCCACCGGTGATTACCAAGACCAACCCCGAGGATCAACCGATCTTGTGGGTGATGCTTACGGCTGATCCTGAAATTCCGCTCTATCAACAGATGATCTATGCAAGAAACACCTTGAAAGATCAGCTCTCTTCGATCTCGGGCGTGGGGAATATTACTTTCGGTGGGTATGTCGATCCTAATTTACGGGTCTGGCTGGATCAAAATAAGCTTCGTCGCTACAATCTGACTTCTGCCGATGTGCTCGCTGCGATTCAAGCGGAGCAGATTGAGCAGCCGGCAGGCCGTATTGAGAACCCCGTGAGTGAATATAATGTTCGGGTTCTCGGAGAAAATGTGACTCCCGGAGAGTTTGGAAAGATCCGCATTAATACCCGTGGTGGCGCACCGAACTATAAGCCGATTCAACTCTCGGATGTGGCTCGGATTGAGGAAGGTATTGCGGATTTGCGTGCGATTTCTCGATATAATGGTCGATCTGCAGTCGGCCTTGGAATCGTCAAGCAGCACGGTTCCAATGCTGTCGCAGTCGCTCATTTAGTGAAAAAGAAACTCGACCAGATTCGCCCCACGCTTCTCAAAGGCTACTATCTCGATGCTCGCCTGGATACGACCCAGTATATCAAAGACTCCGTCAATGAGCTCAATTTTACTTTGTTGCTCTCAGCTATTTTAACCTCAGTCGTCTGTTATTTGTTCCTCGGATCTTGGTCTTCGACCATAAACGTCCTCCTGGCGATTCCAACCTCAGTCGTAGGTGCCTTCATTGCTCTCTACTTCTTCGGTTTTACTCTTAATACGTTTACGCTTTTAGGTCTGAGCTTGGCGATTGGGATCGTTGTCGACGATGCGATTATGATGTTGGAGAACATCGTTCGGCACCATGAAATGGGGAAGTCTCGTCGCCAAGCCTCGCTTGATGGATCCAAAGAGATCACGTTTGCGGCGTTCGCTGCAACTTTAGCGATTGCAGCGATCTTCGTGCCTGTCATTTTTATGAAGGGAGTGATCGGGCGATTTTTTTATCAATACGGAATTACGGTGACGGTCGCTGTTTTTTTGTCTCTTCTCGAAGCACTTACGCTGACGCCGATGCGCTGTGCGCAGTTTCTTCAATCCTCTCACTCTGGAAAACCCAGCAAATTAACGATCTGGATGGATTCGATCATGAACGGGCTGGCCGCTCAGTATCAATTCCTTCTCGAGAAATGCTTGAACGTAAGGGGATGG
>CAINWE010000235.1 GCA_903854365.1 Oligoflexia bacterium | reverse complement strand
TAATTTGAAAAAAATTTTTTTATGTAAAAACCCGGCCTCTAACCTCAAGCGCTCGGTATCGTATGAAGCTATTTTTGCTGTTTCATTTTCAGCTGGTGAGAATCCATTTTGCATAAAATTTCGCGTTCTTAACCCGTTGCCTGTTGTATCCATGATCGTAATCTAGATCGCTTTAGAATCTACGAAAATCTTAGCCCCCTCATTTCAGCCACCGATCAATCAACTAAAAGACTGACATCCCGGAATCAACGTCTTTTTAAGCCCCAAGTAATCCCTTGCCTTTAGCTGACTATTCTTGTATCCCTTCCTCCTGCAAAAAGGAGTACCCACCATGCCCTCGTTTGACGTCTCTTCTGAAATGAACTGGCAAGAACTCGACAACGCAATCAACCAAGCCACCAAGGAATTAAGCCAGCGTTTTGACTTCAAAGGAGTCAAGTCCGAGATGAAACTCGACCAGAAAGCCAAAACCGTCACACTCTGGTGCAGCGAAGAGGGCAAGCTCGATGCCTTAAATGATATCTTGCAGAACAAGCTGATTAAGCGCGGCATTTCCCTACTGTCACTCGACTATCAGACGATCGAACCAGCGTTTGGTGGAAGCGTCCGGCAGGTCGTTCAAATTCAGGCCGGAATTTCGAAAGAAAAGGGCAAAGAAGTCATCGCGGTCATCAAGGAAAGCAAGCTCAAAGTCCAAGCACAAATTCAAGACGAACAGGTACGGGTCACCGGTAAAAACAGAGACGACCTTCAGGAAGCCATCGCTCTCCTCAAAGCCAACCAAGAAAAAGTCAAAGTTCCACTTCAATTCGGAAATTTTAGAGATTAGTTTTATGAATTTAGAACACCCCACCCCAAATACTACCAAATCGCCTGTTTATTTCGTCAGCCTCGGCTGCCCAAAAAACCTCGTAGACTCTCAAGTCATGCTTGGCCTTTTGGAAAAAGACCACTACTCAGTGACTCAGCAACCAGAAGACGCCGAAGTCATCATCGTCAATACTTGCTCCTTTATTCAAGCATCCAAAGAAGAGTCCATCGAAACAATTCTTGAAATGGCCCAACACAAGCAGAGCGGAAAGTGCAAAGTACTCGTCGCCTCAGGCTGCCTGTCTCAGCGCTATTCTAAAGAGCTTGAAAAAGAAATGCCCGAGGTCGATCTCTTCATCGGTACTGGCCAATACCAAAGGATCACCGAACTTTTGAACAACCATGGTCAAGCCATCGCCGAAGGAGCGCCTCTCCCTCAACGGTCTTATATCGACCAACCCGCATTTATCCACACAGAGACTGATCCCCGCGTTCACACCGGAGCTACATTTTCAGCTTTTCTTAAGCTCTCGGAAGGTTGCAATCGCCGATGTGCCTTTTGCATTATTCCAAAACTTAGAGGCAACGTGCGCTCGAGAACGGTTGAGTCCTTAGTCCTGGAAGCCCAGCAAATGGCCGCCCGTGGTGTACGCGAATTAAACCTCGTCGCCCAAGACCTCACCGAATACGGCATGGAATGGAAGTACAAACAAAATCTCGAGATGCTGCTTCCAGAGCTTTGCAAAGTACCAGGCATTGACTGGATCCGTCTCCATTACGTTTACCCAGACCAGTTTTCTGACGAGCTCGTGTCCATCGTCGCAAATGAGCCAAAAATCGTGAAATACCTGGATATGCCCATCCAACACACCAACGATCGCGTCCTAAAGTCGATGAACCGCAGACTCACTAAGGCCAAACTGTTTGACTTAGTCAACAAGTTGAGAGCCCAAATCCCAGGTATCGTATTTCGTACCTCGATCATTGTCGGATTCCCGGGAGAGACCGAAGAAGAATTCACCGAACTCTGCCGGGATTTAGAAACCTTGCAACTCGACCATGTGGGAGTCTTCCGTTACTCTAAGGAAGAGGGAACTCCAGCGGCCTCTATGGACGGACAAGTTCACCCCAATACTAAGCGACGCCGCTCAAAAAAGCTGATCGAGATTCTCCAAAAACAATCCCTCGAAAAAAATCATCGTCTCGTTGGGACTCGAGTCCAAGTGCTGATCGAGGGCCCAAGTCCAGAGACCGAGCTTCTCATTCAGGGCAGAATGCCAACCCAAGCCCAAGAGATTGATGGCCATGTTCTCATTAACGAGCTCAGTGATGCATTTGCCAACCACGCTCCCGAGGCGGGTCAAATGGTAGAAGTGGAAATCACTGAAGCCCTTCCCCACGACCTACTCGGAAAGGCCTTGAGAATTCTCCCAGTTCACTAGACAGTCCTGAGATCAACTCACGAATGGATCTCCTCACACTCCTCACTCAAGAGGCCAAACAAGCTGGGTTTCCAGTAGCTGGGGCAGTTGACTTAGATCTGGCCTTTTTGGACCCTCAAGCAACCTTTCAGGCCCACCTCGAAAGGTACGACGCCTGGATCCAATCTGGATACGCAGGCAAAATGGAATATTTGATCCGTGGCCGCGATCGACGAGCCGATCCTCGGAATGTTTTTCCTCAGGCCCAAAGTATTTTCTGCGTTGCACTGCCTTACTCCACTCAGCCCGCCGGCTCAATCTCGCCTGAACAGGGACCTCGCTATGCCCGCTACCTGCAGGGACCAGACTATCACCTAGAAATCGCGGCACGCCTCGAAACTCTCATGCAAAGCGTCCAAACGTCCTGGACGCCTCCTTCGAACTCTCGGCTAGAATGGAAGGTCTGCGTCGACACGAGCGCTATTTTGGAGCGCACGTGGGCCGCCCTAGGGGGCTTGGGTTGGATCGGCAAGAACACCCTCCTGATTCACCCCCAGTATGGGAGCTACCTATTCCTAGCCGAAATTCTTCTCAACCAACCCACCGGGCAGGGTCCACATTTACTCCCCAACTATTGTGGTAACTGCACCCGATGTCTCAACGCTTGTCCCACGCAAGCCCTCACACAACCCGGCGTTCTGGACTCCAATCGCTGCATCAGTTACTGGACCTTGGAGAAAAGAGGCGCGCTGGAAATCTCAGACCTTCAAAAGGAGAAAATCAAAACCTGGATCGCCGGCTGCGACCTGTGCCAAGAGGCCTGCCCTTTTAATCAAAAACGAACCCGGACAGAAACAGAAGCCAATCCCAGCTCCGGTACAACCCCGAGCAACAATGCCACCCTGCTGAATCATTGGCTCGACCTGCTCGATGAAGGCCCGGACGCCTACCGGCTGCGAATCAAAAATTCGGCACTGAATCGAGTCAAGCCCGCTCAATTTAGCCGCAATCTTGCTGTGACCCTAACAAACACCCTCAGAGACATGACCGAAATGCCGTCAAACGCATGGAATGAATTAATTCTTAAAATCGCCGAGCGAAGAGACCGAGAGACTGACCTGATAGCCAAGCAGGAATGGCAACGCTGCTTGGCAATTGCCCAAGCGAGTTCGACAAACCACTTCTAATCGGCCGCCTGCATCCGCTCTCCAAAACGTAAACCATAAACTTCGACTGGACTCTCCTTAACGTTTCGAAAACTGATCATCACTTGTCGCTCAGTTGGCGCCAAGCCCGTTAAGAGATGAAAAAGTTTTGATTCGTTCAAGGTCACGATCAAATCTGAAGTTTCAGAAACCCTGAGACTTCTACCCCGCACAGAGTCATAAGGCGGCAGCCCGTTCAACTCAATCATGAGAAACGGGATAAAATCTGAATTATCTCTGGCTCTAGCCAGAATAGACACTTCGCTTCCAGGGCTCTCAAAGCTCAACTTTGCCTCAGGATCGTTCGTCCAAATTTTGTCCTCGTCGTACGTCCATTTACCAACCAAACTCAGGCCCCGCATTTTGGGCTCTCTTTTAGTTAAATCGATGGACTGGACGTCATAACTGATCCCGCCTACCACCTTCAAAACAGGAAACAATGGCAATCCTGGATCCGTCATTCTCAGTGCCTTTTGAATATGTAAATCCACCTCACCAATCCAATTCTGCCCTGAAAACTCTAATAGCTTCTTTCCTTCCTTAAACAGGAGTGCCTTAGGCAAACTATCCCCGTGAAAAGCATCCACTAAGTGCGAGTTCACGTCAAAACACCGCACACAGGTCGTCGTCGCTTCTTCAATCCACTTTTGGGCAGCCGTTGGGTTTTTTTGAAACTGATACCTGACCGCGTAAATAATCAAAATATTGAGGGAAAGAACTCGATAACGAGTTTCCCACTCTCGGGTTAACTCTAAAATAGAGCTCCCCCAGAAGCTCGTAGAATCAACAATGATGATCAACCACAACTGTTTCACAAACTCCCGATAAAGCGGGAAAGCCCTATAGTCACCGTTCCCTTGATCAAGACCAATTAACATCGGATCAGAACCAAACCAATACGGCGACAACTCTTCCCTCGCCGCAGCTAAAGCCTCTTCTGGAGTGACTTCTTTTTGTTTCTTGTTCCAAATCATGTCATCTTCTTCTTTCCAAGAGTCGCAAAGAAAGCTGCAGCAGCGATCAACCCAGCCACAAAAAGCGTCAGTCGAAATGCCACGAGAAAATCTCCACTCTGAGCGTACTTCCACGAGAAAAGGGCTGTTGAAAATCCGGTCCCCGTCACCAATCCTAAATTCCGTACTGTTGCCAATAGAGCTGAAGCCACACCGAGCTTGGACGAAGGAACACATCCCATAATCGCGCTATTATTGGGAGATTGAAACAAGCCGATCGCTAAGCCAATCATCCCCAGAGTCGCCACAATAATCCACTGAGACGACACCTCAGATAATCCCGTACCCATGACGCCCGACATCAACCACAGTCCGAGCATTCCCACTCCGCTTCCTGTAGAACTCAAACCACGACTCCCCAAGCGGTCCGATAATCGACCACTCAGAGGGGCTACTAAGAAAATAATCATTGGAATTGCGGTCATAAAGAGCCCCGCTTTTTGTGTAGAAAAGTGTAACTGATCCTGCAAGAAAAATGGCATCAACACCGTCACAGATGAAAATGCGACAAACGTGAGAAAACTGGCCAAAATTGAAGTCCAAAACGTCCGATGATAAAACAGTGTCAAATCAAACAGCGGATGTTTGGCAGCAGCCTCAACCCTGACAAATACGATTGATAGTCCAATCAGAGCGATCAAAGCCATGAATCGCGCCAACGTCATCACAGTCCCAGTATGGGCTTTGACGGGGGCACCAAAAATCCCTATAAACAGAAGCAGAAGCACGGTCTGTAAAAAAGCCCCAGTCCAATCAAAAGAAACTCGATTGCGACTCGGCAGGCTCTTTTTAATAAAAATTTCTACTAAAACCGTTCCAATGATACCGATCGGAACATTAATCCAAAAAATACTCCGCCAACCCAATTCAGAAATGAGCAGGCCGCCCAAACTCGGACCCATCATCAAGCCACCACTCACGACCATAGCCAGCGTCCCAAGTGCCGCTCCCCGTTCTTTCGCTCCAAAACTACTGGTAATGATCGCAGGCCCATTCGCCATCAGCATGGCCGCGCCCATCGCTTGAACCATCCGAAACAAAACCAAAAGAGGTAAATTCACCGCAAGCCCGCAAAGAGCGGAGCCTAGAATGAAAACTAAAAATCCAGTTTGAAAAATGAGCTTTCTCCCCTTTTGGTCAGACAAAAGACCAAAGGGAAGCATCAAGCACGTGATGACTAAGAGGTATGCAACCACCACCCATTTGACTCGATCCAAGTCAGTACCCAATTCCTTGGTCAAAGTCGGCAAGGCGATATTCACGATACTCGAGTCTAGAGTCGCCATGAATGTCCCGCATGCCACTGCGGAGAGCACCCACCATTTTTGGGTCATACTTATACCCTAGCAATTCCCTTTGAGGTGTTCAATCACAGTATCCGTGACCACCTTTTTATGTTATCGTTTTACCCCTATGCAAATCCAGGATTTAGCAAATTTATCTCGAGAGTTTCGTATCTCTATCCTCGAAATGATCACTCAAGCCAAGTCAGGACATCCTGGCGGCAGCCTCTCTGCAATTGACTTGATAACTACACTATTTTTCAGTGAAATGAAGGGCGCCGAGCCTCATCGCATGGCCGAACCCAATCGGGATCGTTTTATCTTATCGAAGGGTCATGCAGTACCCGCACTCTACGCCGTCCTAGCAAAAAAAGGATTTATTTCGTCAGACGAATTTAAGACTCTTCGCCAAACCGGCAGCCGGCTCCAGGGACATCCAGACCGCGTCCGCCTTCCGATCGTAGAAGCCTCGACTGGCTCTCTCGGACAGGGACTCTCCGTAGCCCAAGGCATGGCGCTAGGACTCCAGGCGACCTCCGCTCGCGTCTACTGCCTAATGGGAGACGGCGAAATCCAAGAGGGCCAGATTTGGGAATCGGCACTTTCATGCCCCAAATTTGGGCTGTCCAACCTATGTGCCATTTTAGATGCCAATAATGGACAAATTGATGGCCCCGTTGACCAAGTCATGCCGTTAGAGCCCATTGGCGACAAATGGCGCGCTTTTGGGTGGCATGTGATTGAAATTAACGGCCACGCCTTCGATCAAATCTTAAGCGCTTTCCAAGAAGCGAGAGATCTCCAGACCCAAGGCAGCAAAAAGCCTGTCCTGATTGTTGCCCGGACCATCAAGGGCAAAGGCGTCTCTTTTATGGAAAACAATATCGCCTGGCACGGTGCAGCGCCGTCTCCCGAGCAATGCCAGCAAGCAATTACAGAAATTTCGAGAGGTAATAAAAATGGCTAAGGCAACACGACAAGCTTTCGGTGAAGCGCTAGCGCGTCTCGGTGAGACGAATCCAGATATCGTCGTTTTAGACGCAGACCTCTCTAAATCAACCAAGAGCGAACTCTTTGCCAAGAAGTTTCCAGCCCGATTTTATGAAATGGGAATTTCTGAAGCGAATATGATCGGTGTTGCTGCTGGATTAGCCTTCACGGGTAAACTCCCTTTCCTTTGCAGTTTTGGCTGTTTCATTACGGGTAGGTACGACACCATTCGACTCAGTGCTGCCTATTCTCAAGCTAATGTGCGGATCATCGGCACCCACGCAGGTGTCGGGATCGGCGATGATGGTCACAGCCAAATGGGCCTGGAGGACATTAGCCTGATGAGAGCGCTCCCAACAATGGG
>CAINWE010000234.1 GCA_903854365.1 Oligoflexia bacterium | reverse complement strand
GAATAGGCAGGGCAATTGTTACGTGGGGGAAGCAGCCTTAAAAGTAGATGTTTGTTTTAATGAAAAGCAGTTCGTCATGAATATTCTCGATCGAGATATGAGTCGGAGCTTCAGGCTAACGGCAGATCCATTTCAAGTGCCAAAGCCATTTGAATTGGAAGGTGAGAAAAAGTTTACACTGGATGAGGCCCTTACTGCGGCTGTTCATCAAAATTTGGACAGTTTGGTGGAATATGAAAAAGTGACGCAGGCCGCGTTGAAAGCCAAAGCCGCTTGGCTAGGTTTATTTCCTCGGCTCAATGTTCGCGTGGGTAGTTCCGTGAGGTATTTACCGGATCCTGTTAATTTTGCTGTGGTGGGTGTCATTACTTCTCTGGGAGATTTGATGCCAGTTCTGTTGCCTTCGCGCTGGTTTAGAGCCTATTCGAGCTCGTCGCTGGGTGAAGCAGAGAGGCTTGCCTATCAGGCGATGCGCGCGAATCTGCTGACTCAAGTGGAGGGTCTTGCCTATGCCTTAGATCAACAGATTAAAATTGTGGGTGAGTATCAAAGGATGATTGTGATGCTTGAGGCATCGAAGCCGAGGCTGAGGGCCCACGTGGAAATGGGGACCTTAGCGGAAACAAAATACAAAGAGTTTGAGCGTTTAACTGCGGAGCTGAAGTTAGAGCAATTTAGAGCGGAGGGTGTGAGTTCGGCCACCAAACAATTGATTGCTCAGGCTATTGGGTTGAGGAATCCGGACGGAGTGCTCGGTGTTGATGTTCCAGCTGACGGAGGTCAGTTGACCGGAGCGGCTCAAGTTCAAAAAGAGGATATTCTTAAGTTGGCGCGAGAGAGATCATTTGAGCTCGAGCAGATCTTTCATCTGATTCAGTCTGCAAAATACGATCAACGAAGTCATTGGTGGCTCAGTATTGATCCGAGCGGGGATACAAATTATTCATTGGGCCCTGCGCTTCCGACTTTGATTCGGGTTGATCAGTCAAAAATCCGACAATTGGAACTCATGGGTGCTGGAATCGAGCAGGAGCTGGCTCGTCGCGTGTCTGAGTCCGTTGACGCCTTTAACGGGGATGTGAGGTTGTATCCAATGGCGTTGGAGGTAGCGCAGAATTCAGAAAGAAGTCTGACGCGGTTGATTGAGACATCGGTATTAGACGGGAATCTGAATCCAGAATTACTCACTCTAAAGATCGAAAAGCATATTTCCAATTTTACTCGCGCAGAATCCCAGTTAGCCGATTTTAGAATTTCGCGATCCAAGATTGACCGTTTATTGTTGCGCGGCGTCTATCACCGCCTTTTGCCTGATCGGGGTGCGGAGTTTTCTCTTTCGCCCAGGACTAGAGAATGGTCATCCAGGTAGGCTGCGCGTTGACGATGAGGTCATGTAGGCATCGTTTTCTCGGGTTAAAAAGTCCCAGAATAATGCCAACTCCCAGTGCGGCGCTCGGTACAAATAGAATAGCTCGGCATAAGATTCTGAGTCGAGATGTAGGCAGAGAAAGGCGAAAAACGGATTTGCCAAGGCTGGTTCGAAATACGACTTCTTGGAGCATGACGAGAAACCAGTTGAACGCAACTAGGAAGAGAGTAGCGACGGGTAGCATCCCCGAATCCACTAAAATTCTTAGATCAATTTCGTTGAACCATAAGGTCAGAGCGATGACGGAGCACATGAGAGAACTGTGGATGAAGAGGTCGAGAAGATAGGCCAGCGAGCGACTGAGGGAATAGGATAGCGTGAGCGCTGGAGTCTGAATCGGTTTCTGGGGGGCGGGGGATGGAGTCGTAGTATCTTGCAGGAGTTTTTTAATCGGTGGGAGAGCGGGATCAGGCCGCCCGAGTAAAGGCGAACTTTCAGTACGGCCCTGAGACGGGTTAGAGTTGGTTCGAGTTGCCGAAGGACTGGGTAGGTTTTGGCCTTTTTGGGCGGAGTATGGGAGTCCGTCCGGAAAGGGATGGAAACCTAAGCCGGAGTGGAGAGGTTGAAAAGAGACCGGTTTTTTATGATTTGGGTTAGGCTTAAAGTCTGAGTGCATTTTTCTATCCCCCTAAGAACCTAGGATACCGCAAATGGAGACGCAGTTGTCAAAATTAGAGACTCTTGCTCTAGGTGACAAAGTTGACGCGCTGATTTAGACTCTCGCTATGCCAAAACTGGTTCGATCTTTTCTGGGAAAAATTTTTTCGGCTGACGACCTCCAAAAACAATTGGAATTACCTCTGAATCGAGCTTCGAGGGTGGTCTTCACGAATGGTTGTTTCGATGTTTTGCACAAGGGGCACGTGACGTATTTGCAGGAGGCAAGGAATCTTGGAGACGGCTTGATCGTTGGCCTCAACTCGGATGAGTCGATTCGAAGGTTGAAAGGGCCTCAAAGGCCCTTGAACTCGTTGCAGGATCGGCTTGAGGTCATTGCATCCCTAGAGTCGGTAGATTGGGTGACCTGGTTTGAGGAGGACACTCCGCTAGAACTCATTCACCGGTTCCGTCCCCAAATTTTGGCGAAAGGGGGGGACTGGAAAGTAGATCAGATCGTCGGCGCGTCTGAAGTGCTTTCCTGGGGCGGAGCTGTTCAGTCGATTCCCTTTGTGGAGGGTCGGAGCACTACGGCCCTCATCGCAAAAGCAAAGTCCAGGTAAGTGATCGAGCTATTGGGTCTGAGAGGACGATCCTCTGAGCAAGCGGTCAAAAAATGCTACCGAGACTAAGCCTAAACCGTAAGCAATACAGACAGGGAGGGCAGGGCCTGCGGGTATGCGAGCAGCAAAGATCGGTTTGAATGATTGCAGGAAGAGGTTCCAAGTAAAAATCCAGCTGAAAGCACCCCAGGCAAGCCCCATCCAAAAGAGTGCTGAAACAGAGTTCGTGGCGGTGAAGTGTGCGAAGACAATACCCCAGAATATGCCGAGTGCTTCAATCAAGAATGCCCCAGCGATAGTACCTTGTGTCGATTGCAAATCGGTGGCAGCCGCTCCGAGAATGGGTGTGCCCATGAGTTTGATTGGGAAAGTCGGGTCCCAGCCCAAGGCCGAAGAAACGCCGACGGCAACGGCCATAGCGAGTAAACCTGCAAATATTCCACCTAAAATGCCAGCAATCCATCGAATGGGGTCACGCCGTAACCAAGTCTCAACAAGATTATATTCCATATTCGTCTCGTATAGCATTGCCTGAAAATTGAGAAAACAAGAATTGATTAATTTTTGCCTTGGGCTCAGATCTGTTGAGCAGGATGATCGCGATCATAGGCAATGTCTTTTCTTTGCTGGCGCCGGATCAAATAGTCTTGAATGGGGCCAAATAGGACGAGAGAAAATCCAGTACTGAGAATTAAGGGGAGAACGAGGATGAAAAAGCCATCTACCGATTGAAGAGGAGTGGCCAGGATAACAGAAATTCCCAGGTAAAAAGCCACTAGCAATGACCAGGTTTTTAGTGCGCTGGGAATCTTCGGCTTCTTAAACCAACTCGTTTTTTCAATTTGAAGAGTGAGAGTCAGACCTATGAGTGCTGCTACATTCGAGCTGAAAATGCAAAACAGGACTTCGTCCCAGCTCAGGTTGAGGATGCGGAGTCCAGCTGCAGTTGACAGAAAACTTCCTAATAAACCGCTCAAAATGGCTGCTTTCATGACAGTCCTTATACCTTTTTTCGCAGTGAAGCGCCATTGACACTTCGAGGTAGGTTGGGTAACTGGTGAAAGGACTTGGATGGTGCTACAGAATGGCTTTAGTCGTTGACTGTTACAGTCATGTTTTCCCCAATTTGTTGAATCGTTCTGAAATGATTTCAATAGATGGTTTGAGTCGTTTCAGGGATAAGGCTCGGGATTGGCTGCGTCCTGTGTCTAAGTCGGTGCACGGCGCGCAAAGTTTGTTGAGGTATCTGCCTCGTGTGGCTCGCGATCCTATGGATGCTGTGAGCGCGCTATTACCTTTGCCTGGGCTCTTGGTCGAGTCTACTCCAAGTGATTTGTTGACAGCTATGGACGAGTCTGGAGTTAATTTTTCGTGGGTGATCGCTCAGCCTCCGTGGATCACGAATGAATTTATTCTAAGTCTGGCAGCAGAGCAGCCCAGATTCATTCCTGTGGTGAATCTTCCGCGGGGCACCGCGGAGCCCGCGAAAGTGCTTAAATCTTTTGTGGCGCGTGGCGCGCGGGCTCTAAAGATTCATCCAGCTTTTGATGGGGATGATGTCAATTCTTTGAGGTATCGAGCATTGCTTCGCGTAGCTGATGAAATGGACTTGCCAGTGATTTTGCATACGGGGCACGTTCATTCGAAAGTGCTTTATCGAAGCCCATTACAGGCAAGAGCTGAAAATTTTGTAAAGTGGTACGAATCCTTCCCCCGAGTTCGATTTATACTGGCTCATATTAATTTTCATGATCCCAATACCGCATTGGATCTTTGTGAAGAGTTTTCCAATCTCTGGGTGGATACTTCACGGCAGCCTACTGAGGTGATTGGGGAGGCGGTACGTCGGCTTGGCTCAGAACGGGTATTGTTTGGCACGGACTGGCCTTTTTACGGTTCTAACCTCATGTTTGGAAAAAATAAAATACTTGATGGAATTGAAACGGGCTTGTTGAACGAGGAGCAAGGAAGGCTTATTCTGGGAGAGAATGCGGCAAAAATTCTCAACCTAGGACTTGCCTAAATGGAATTTGAAAAATTGACATCCTTGCAGTTGGAGAATCTTCCTAGAGCGACGACTGTGTTTTTTTTTCCGGTAGGTCCACTGGAGGATCACGGTCCTCATTTGCCGATGGGCCTCGATTTGGAAGAGGCTGATCGCCTGTGTTTTCTAGCAGCCCAACATTTAGAAAGAGAAATGTCAGGGTGGCACGGGATTGTGATGCCGAAGGCCCCGTTAGGAATTGATACGAGCACGACTCGTATTGCTTTGGGGGTGCGGCCTCATGTTTTAAGGGATTGGCTGGTGGATGCTTGTCAGGCCCTTTCTCGACTCGGGTTTCTTCACTTTGCGTGTTTTTCGGGAAATTTGGGGCCTCGTCAGTTGACCGCCATAGAAGATGCGGGCTGGATAGTGGCACGGGGGAATGGAGTTTTTCGTTTACCAGGATTTTTTCGCTTCCGTTCTCAGCCAACGCTCATCTCCGTGAGTTCTTCTTTGGTGAAAGGACGAAATTGGTTGAAATCACCCTTGTGGCTGGATGAACCCGAGCACGGAGGGGAGCGGGATACATCGATTGCATTGGCGGTTTGTCCCGATCGAGTAGCTTTAGATTATCAAGGGTTGCCTAAAATCCAAAAAGAGACCTCCTTTTGGCGTCGGATTTGGATGAGGACCAGAATGCGGCAGGCGGCTTATTGGGGTGATCCCGCTCGTGCCACTTCAGAGGCGGGGAGACGATATCTCCTGGGAACAGTGGAGGAGGTATTTCCAAAAATGCGTGCCGTTTGGGAAGGTGCCAATCCGCAGTTTATATTTAAATCTTGGTATTCAATTGTTCCCCTAAATAAGAGCTTTTTCAAAGCTTGGGTCATTGTCATTCTGATTTGTTTTTTAGCTTTCTTCTGGCTTTCTTCTGGCTTGTTGAAATTCGAATATTAAAGTTTATGCCAGACGAGGTTTTCGAGCCTACTCCCTAAGCCAAAACCGGCCTCTGAGGGAGGAATAAGGCGAGGGCCTTCGCTGCTCAGTGCATCACTCCATGGGTGATTCGCATAAGCAGTGTGAGAAAGGAGTCCAGCCCAATCCAGGATGGAGTTTTCCTTTTCGAAGGCAGTGGCTGCGCACCACGCTGCGCAGAGTTGCCCTAATGGATGATCCATTGAACTTGTAAAGACTACTTGAATTTTTGATTGTTTTGCGGCTTCCATCAAGGGAGTCGGGTCTTGGGAGGCCGGCTTGATGACGATTCTTGAGATGCTCGCGTCTGAAATTTGATTTAAAATCTGGGCCTGGTTTTCGAAAGGGAGCCGATCAAGAGCAAGTTTGATTTTCCATTTTTGTTCGAGGAGGGCCCACTTTTTTGCGCTGAAGGGGATAGGGTCTTCCAAAAAATCAATGATGTCGACGCTTTCTCCTATTCCCGCCAAGAAAAGGTCCAAGCTATCTGAGGTCATTATGGAGTTAAAGTCGAGCCTGAGTTGCACGTCAGCCGTGCGACAAGCGGAGTACAGTTTACGAATTTGTAAAGCTTCGGCTTCTGGCGATTTGCCTACCTTAATTTTGAAACGCTGAAACCCCAGCTTGGAAGCTGAATGAAGATTGCTTTCGTGTAAGGAGTTCAAATCAGTCACGAGAAAATGGCTGGGTGGGATTTCCAAATTTTCAAAAAGTGATTTGTCAGTGAGCCGGGCTTGGGCATCTTTGCTGGCGAAGTAAAGTGATCGCGCTGTGACGGGTGTGAGGTATCCAGTTTTGATAGAGTTAAGTTGGGCGCTGAGTGGAGCGTCTCCCAGTTCGGGCCAAGGAAAGCAGTCTGCATAGCCGATTTCCTCGTCGGCGAATTCTACTCGTAGGAGGGCTCCGGTACGCGCTGAGCCAGTGGTGCGACTATTAGGCGCTCCGCGCGGCGTGAGGGTATAAAGATGGATCTTGACTCGGTTTTTCATCACCAGGGTTAGCCGAGCAGGTACTCGAAATCCGCTTGACTCAAACGCGAGTCAGAAAGGCTAATCTCTTTTTCATTTTCGGTTGAAGAAAAAAGAGAGTTAAAACGGGCTGACTTTCGTTCCTTGAGGATTTCGATTTTTTCTTCAACGGATTCCTTCATGAGGTAACGGTAAACTTGAACTGCTTTCTCCTGGCCAATGCGGTGGGCTCGGTCAGTGGCTTGGTTTTCAACTGCCGGATTCCACCAAGGTTCGAGATGAAAGACGTAACTGGCTTTTACGAGATTGAGGCCTACTCCTCCAGTTTTTAAAGTCATCAAGAGGACGGAGCCCTGATTGGTGAGTTGAAATTCCTTCAGAATTTTTTCTCGATCTGGGCGTGAAGTACCACCATGTAAAGAGAATGCAGGAATTT
>CAINWE010000233.1 GCA_903854365.1 Oligoflexia bacterium | reverse complement strand
GACCTGGGCATAATGCCACCAGTCTCCACCACACTCGGATGCCGTCATTGAAGTGCCATTGAGTTGAAGATTAGGGGTTTTGAGAACTTTTGGTGGGAAAAAGCGGTTTTGTACCATTTGGGCAGTTTCAAGTTCTTTTTCCATGCGGGCTGTCATTGCCGTTGCTTTGAGTAATTTTTGAATCTCATCGCCCATGGTATTGAACGATTCGGCGAGTGAGGATAGTTCATCACGTGTTCCGTGTTTGACATCGATTTGGCTTGAAAAGTCGCCTGCTGCCACGAGTTTGGTCGCGGAGACGAGCTCTTTGACTCGAAGAATGAGGCTTCTGATGAGTAGCAAGGTTGCGCCAATCGCCAGCAGTAGGACGCTGACTCCAAGGCCGATCGACTTTTTCGCAAGCGAATTAGCTGCTTTCATAGCGAGGTCTGAGGGAACCAGACTCAGGATGTAGGCGTGATTCGAGAAGACTTGGTCATATCCCATCAAGTAGGAGCGGTGGTTGATTTCGATCTCCCTAACACCGGTCTCGAATTCGCTTTTAGACAAGGAATCCAAGACCTGCTGCGGTAGTGGTAGGAGGTCAGCGGTGAGCGAGGGATCTTTTGCAGTGATTAGGTGACCTGTCTCGTCGATGACTAATATTTGGAAGTCTTTCGCAGTTCCTTCAAAAAGCGGTCTACTGATGTGGATTTGCATCACTGCGAGTCGTTTGGGGGAGAGGTGCGCAGCGAGTGTCATGATTTGGTCTTTCGGGCGAATCTCGAGTAGGTCGGTTCCTGTGCTGAGTTGCTCCAGTGTCCAGGGCAGCGGCTGACGAGTGAGTTCGATGCCCTCTGCGGATTCAGGGATGAGTTGCCGCTTTTCCGTAGGGGCTATGACGTCGTTAAAAGTGACCAAATAAGTGGCGTGAAGGTAGTTTTTTTCTGCCTGAAAGGCCTTTGTGATTTCTTGAATTTCTTGGTTTTGAACTCGTTTTTTGAAGTCCTGGAATTTTTCAATTTCCTGTTGAATTGCGAGAGATGCCATCCTGACTTGTGAGAAGCTGTAGTCGTAAATATAGGAAGTCTTATCTTGGATGACTAGCTTAGAGCCCATGTAAAGGTAAGAACCGAGGCTCAGAATCAGTGACCCAGTGATCAGGAGAATGATTCTGGATCGAATTGGAAGGTAGAATCTTCTCATAGTCTCAAGATCTTATCGGTACCCAACTAAAGATGCTTGAGCGGCATTCCGATGAGTCCGAGTGAATGGGTTTGCGTCAAGCTCCACTGATTATTAGAAAGAGTTGGCTCGTCATGGTGAGGGCTTGGGATGTGGCGTGTGGCGTCGTTTGTGTGGGCTTAGGAGTCATCGGAATTTATCGGGTTCAATTTACAGATTTTGGGGCCGATGACGAGCAGCATCAACTCTCAGAGGCGTTTGTTCTGGGGGAGGTGGTGAGGACCGTCGGCGATGCTCGCATGCGTTATACGGACTCCTCCGTTTGGCATGATATCCGGACTTCTCCTGAGGATTTTGAGCAAGGCGACGCAGTCTTTACTGCGAGCACTGGGTTTGCCAGTATTCGTTATCGAGATTATGAGGCCGCCCAGGTCTTTCCTAATAGCTTAGTCGTATTGACTGTGGGCACAAGGTCCGATTCTGCTGCAAGGTCAATAGACAAAATACCAGTTTTGGATACTAAAAAGGGAAAAATTCATGTGGAGTTGAAGGGGGGATTTAAGAGTCCCCGATTAAGACTTTTGAGAAAAGACTATGATTTTAGGCGGAAGGCCGAGGCCCCCGATGGAAATATTGAATTAGAAATTGTGTCTCGCGGGTCAAGCCCTCATGTTGAAATTGTAAGTTCAACTGACGTAGACATAACGATTCAAGATGTTGGCTCTCAGGGCGGCGGCGCCCAGCCTAAGCAGGTTCATCTAGGGCCGGATTCTAAATATAGAAGCGATCAGCCTAATCTCGAGCGTCTGGAATCATTTAAGGATGTAGCAAAGACTCAGGAAAAAGAGACAGAAAAGAAAGAGGTGAAGGATCTGGCCAGTCCTCTGCCGAGCCCTCAAGTCAGCGAGGACTCATCCCGCCTGGTTAAAGCGAAGGATTTCAAAAGCGAGCAGAAGGACGCTAAATTATTTGTTGAAGAAACTTCAAAGCTCAAGGGTAATGAGAAGGCCGTTCCTGATCAGGACCAAATGGAGCAAGAAATTCTAAAATCTCTCAATGCTCGCCTGAAAAAAGCAGGATTTAATAGTAAAGTAGATAAATAAGCGGATCAATGGGCCAAGCTATTTAAAGCGGACCTCAATGCCTTCGTTCTCCCGTCTGTTTCTGGCATCTTTGACCATTTGCTCGACGTCGAGGGCCACTTTCACTAAAACCCTACGGTTTTTAGCTTGGTTCGTGGGAATTGGTTGGCCTAGTGGGTCTCGATTGGGTAGAAAAGGACGCGCTGATCCGTAACCTACAGCTGTGAGGCTCGCCGGCGGAAAACCTCGGTTTTCAAAAAGTCTGACGATCGTAGAGGCCCTTGCTCCGCTCAGTTCCCAGTTCGTCGGGAAGTGAATGCTGTTGAGCATTGGGCTGTCGTCAGTATGGCCCTCGACTCTGATCGTAAACGCCTTGCCTGAGGACTTAAGAATCTCGATCAGCTCAAGCAGCGGCTTAGTGGCTTCAGGGAGTAACTCCGCTCTACCTTTAGGAAAGAGAATTGCGTTATCAAAGGCAATTTCTAAGCCCTTTCCGTCCTCGATCAGCGTGAGTTGGATGTCTTTTCCGGCGTTTAGCTTCTTCATTTGTTGATTCAAGTTTGCTGCGATCTTTTCCATGGATTGGATAGAGACATTCATGTGCTGGGCGATATTGGCATCGATTTCGACTTTGCCAGCTTTGCTGTTTTCAAAGGTAGCAAAAGTGAAAAGCATTGCGAAGAATCCAAACAAAAGAGTCATCAGATCTGCATAAGACATTAGCCAGGGTTCCTCTGCAGAATCTAAGGATTCTATTTCCGGATCAACTAGGTTTCCCTCAGAAGCCTCAGGGCCGGGCGAGGGAATTGAGTCTTGGCTCATGCGGCTTTCTTAGCTCCTGCATTAGAGATTTTTTTCCAGTTAATGCGTTCATGCGTCAGGAGGAACGAGTTCAGTTCTTCTGCGAGAACTACGGGATTGGTCTTCTGCAGAATGAGCCGAATTCCTTCTACGATAATGAGATTCTTGAGTCGGTTTTCCTTTGAGCTATCTCCCAAGTTCTCTGAAATCGGGATAAATACTAAATTAGCTAGTGCGATCCCGTAGAAGGTGGCTACTAGTCCAATGGACATCGCAGGGCCGATAAGCTTCTGACCTCCAGTTTGACCTAATTTAGAGAGCAATGAAATCATGCTGAGGGTGGTGCCAAGGAGTCCAAATGCCGGTGGAAATTTTCCGATGGCCTTGAACTTGAGAACCTCCTCAGTCTCTCTCTGGAAAATAGTATTAGCCCTGGTTCTCAAGACGCGAATCAGCGTGGCCCCATCGAGGATATCTTCTTGGAGTAGGCTGACTGCTTCCGATAAAAAAGGATCTTTAGCTTCAGATAGAAGAGTCTTCATTTTGTCCGACTTGAGTCGGTAGGCTTCGGATATGCCAATTAGTTTCTCTATTAATTTAATGTAGTTTTGCTTACGACCGCGGATAACGCGTACAAAAAAAACTTTGAAAAGGCTAAGAATTCGATCGAATTGAAAAGAGATAGATCCTGCGGCAATTGTACCACCTAGGACAATTAAGGCTGCGTGCTGGTCTAAAAAAAGCTCTGAGTTTCCGGATTCTGTCACTCCGTAAACCAAAATGAATCCTGCAAATACAAATGAAATAATCGATAAAAAATTCAAAGTATACCTCAAAAATATGTGTCTATACCAATTAGTCCCCTAAAAATATTTGCACCCACTATTGTAGTAGAAATACCGAATCCAATTGAGTATCCAACTTTAGCTTCCAAACCAATATTTGAGTTGAGCTGATAGACTATTCCTGCATTACCGCCGATCTCTATGAGAGTGGTGCCAGTCTGAACGACCTGGGTGTACTGCTTGATAATGTTTTGAGAGAGACCCACTTCTGGTCCTAGATAAATTTTGATGTTTGGTTTCTTGCTGATTTTAAATCCTCCTTCAGACTCATCATAGCCCCTGGAGTTTGACCATAAATAGTAACGAGCCCCACCTCCTGTATAAACATAGGGTAGTACACCGTCTTTGAGTTGGTAGGAGAAAGTGGTACGAATGAAGTAGGAGAAGTGTCGTTGACGAATGAATTCGTATTCTAAATCGATTGAACTCGGGACGTTAAATCCGCCGTTCGCGTTGAGTCCAGGACCAGAAAATTTCCCAGTCACCAGTCCTATTGCTGCGTGGAAACCGTTCTCTGTTTCGTCTGCTCTAGAGTTGCGAATTTGCAAGGCTACGAGGCTAAAGACGATAGTGATGGAAAGTGCGATTCTAAGCCGAATTGTCAGCATCGCTGCCTCGGTACTGTCCGGCAGTCTTCTCGCCAAGCCAATCCGACAGGATGTCTTTGGAGAGTTCCGCTACCGTATCATCGGTCTTGACCACGGTCCGCACGGTGGATATGAAGTCCCTCCAAATGAGGTTCTTCGATTTTTCAATCCTTTTCTTTCGGACATCGTCGACCTCGATATTTTGCACTTCAATATCTAGGAGTTCTCGAGCTCTCGAGTCCGGTCCTCCAATGGAGCTCAGTAATGTTGTCTTCTCATTTTCAGCTCGAGATAAGATGATCTCAGCTCGGCGTGCGACTGGATAGCGTTCCAGGCAAGTCTTTAGTGCAGGTCCTGGGAGCCGCATGACGAGTTCGGATGGGAAGAACTGTTTTGCTGTCGCCTCGAGGAGTTGGAATTCTCCTGCCTCGGCAAGGGTTTTAAGAATGGTTTCTTCCCGGTCTTGACCGACAGAATTAACCAGGTCAGCAGCCCGATCCAGGAAGGGTACGCTTTTCTTCTTGTTCATTATGTTTTTGATCGCTTGCTTTAAGGCATTAGACTGAGATGCGATCTCTCGATCGGATACTTTCATAGCAGCAGTGGCTAGGGAGTCAGCAAGCTCACGATTCATGAGTGAGTAGAGCCGTCCTGCTTGCGCGGTCGGGAGCAGATCGATTAACAGCGCACCTAGGTTGACATTGCTGGAAGCGATTTCGATGCAGTCAGCGAGGCTCAGACTGGATAACATTCGTTGTAGTTCTTCGTCTGTGGTTGACGGAGGGACTAAGAGGGAGTCAACAATTTGGAAGGAGATGAAGTTCTCTGCTATTTTGTAGCTTCTTTCGTCCGTGGGGGTTGAGAGGACTTTCTTCCAGTCGCGACGATCTTGTTCCTTGAGGTGCTTAAACAGTTGGAGGCATTCCGCGGTGCTGAGAACCCGGGGTAAGATCACTAATGCTTCAGTCGCGCCTCGGCCTGGCGATTTTACCCACTGGCGAATCAAGTCAGACATTTTCTCGGGGTTTTCGGCTAGAATGGCTTTGAATCGATCAAAACCGTTTTCAGTTTGGTCAGTAGATGGATCGGCAGAGTCACCCGGTGATGAGGATGCGCCTCCTGTCGGACTGCTGGTTGGTCCTGCTGTTGCAAAGGCGGGGTTCATTTTTGCTTCTTCGGCCGCTGCCTCCCGAGCATTTTTTGCTTCAAGAATCGCTGTTCGACGGCTTTCGATTTTAAAGTAGCCTCTAGACACGAGTAATAAAACAAACGAGAGAAAAGAAGCTACAATGAGAGTGGCAAATACGATTGCGAATGGAATTTTTAGTTCAGTTATCCAGCGAGGGATGTCCCACGGTTCTTCAAATTGCTTTGGACTGTAGATTTCTGCCTTTTCGATGGACGTATTCACGATGTCTTCGCCGAGAGCTGAGGTAGCGCCTTTGACGAGTTTTGTAATGAGTTCTTTTTTTGTGTCCTGGACCGTGTTGTCGATTAGGACTGCGATATTGACTCGTTCAATCTGGTCAAAAAGGTTGATGACTTTGAGTTTCTTCCGCTCGCCGAATGAGTCTAAAAAGCTGTCGTCCTCGTGTTCGTTCAGGACGGGAGCGTCAAAATCGAGTTTTCCCAAGGAGATACGACGATCTTGAGTGTCATTTTTTTCGGATTCTGGAGTAGGTTCAGATTCGGTAGGCTTTGGGGTCGGAGGAGTGATCTTCTTGAGGGTGATGCTCACCCCGATGTTAAAATATTTCTCTGGGATAATTTTTAATATAGATTGGTGAATTCTGTCCTGAAGCTTAGCTTCGAGGTCAATTTTTTGCCACTCGAGCGAACCTACTCGGATGCCAGCGGCTGTTGTGGGATCAGCTGGCCAGGCTTGAGGCAGGGGGCTAAGCAAGCCTGCGTGAGTCGCCAGAAAAATACTAAGGAGTATAATCTTTCTCATTTATGGATTTCCTCCCTGATTGTCGCTCGAAGCGTCTTGCTCTGGGCTTTGGGGTTGTTGCTGCGGCGAGGCGTCTGGAGTTGGTTCAGGCTGCTGCGTTGAGGAATTTGAGCTCGGGGGCTGGGTGGCGCCCTGGGTGGTCTGATCGGGTTGAGGGGGCGTGGTAGTTCCTAATGGAGAGCTGAGAGGACTTGGTTTTGCGAGTGGCTGAGGTTCGGTTGAAGCTGTGGTCTCAATTGCTTTTGGAACATCGGGCGCTTGGACGCTCATACTGGGTTTAATGTGCAGCGCGGTTTCCAAAAGGGTACGCATTTTTAGGGATTCGATGTTTTTTGGGTTGTACTTCACCGCTTCGGTATAGGCCGAAAGGGCTTCTTTGTATTTCTTTTGGAGGTAATAGATTCCTCCTTCAATTTCGTAGGCTGCTGAGAGTTGTGGGGCTTCTTTTTGTACAGATTTTGCTTGGTTCAGAGCTTCGTCGTAACTGCCACGTCTTGCGAGGTGCTGACTTTTAAAAAGAAGATCGAGCAGGCCATTGAGTTTTTCGTGGTCATCAAGATTGTTTGCGGTGCCGCTCGCTGATTGCGCGCCTGGGGCTGTCTGAGGTCCCTGTTTTTGTAAGGTAGATAAGGGTATGTTGAGTGAGAGTTCGACGTTTTGAAGTTCGGTCACGAGGGTTTGATTCGTCTGAAATCCCTCTTTTCTGAGTTCAATTAATACGGGTCCGGATGTACCGTTTTCTCTTTCGAGGGTAGATCCAGATGTCGAATAGGGGGTCTTACCAATGAGCTTTGCTTCGTTTTTGCCGACCGGCTTAACATAAATCTCTGCACCGTCGGGGAAGCTTTGGATATTGATTGAGCTGGTGGAGCAGCTTGTAAAGAGCGTGGATAAAATGACGCTCGCAAAGCGGATGGAGGGCATCCAGCTTCTCCGTTGGAGTACTGGCTCTGCCGGTCCTGGGTGATTCGAATCTGGTAAGTATTTGTTCTTCGCCATTCCTTGCTACCCTGCGTTACCCTCACATCATTGAGTGGTTTGTGAGCGGAACTTTTTCCACTCTCCTAGTCTATTCGGTATGAGGGAAGTTAACTTGAGCAAAATTTGGGTAACGGCATG
>CAINWE010000232.1 GCA_903854365.1 Oligoflexia bacterium | reverse complement strand
TTGTCGAGATGCTGGCTCAACCTCCACCACCGGATCTAACAACCCGGTCGGGCGAATGACCTGCTCAACGACCTCGCCCTGAGTTTGCGTCAGTTCATAATCCCCGGGGGTCGCAGAAACGTAAATGGTCCGAGCCAGGCATTTTTCCCACTCTTGAAAGTTCAGTGGGCGATTATCGAGCGCCGATGGCAAGCGAAAGCCATGTTCGACGAGGTTCATTTTCCTAGCCCGATCCCCACGGTACATTCCGCCAATTTGGGGAACGCTCACATGACTCTCATCCACAATCAAAAGCCAATCCTTCGGGAAATACTCCAACAAAGTGGGGGGTGCTTCACCGGGACCTCGGCCCGTCATATGCCGAGAATAGTTCTCCACGCCCTGGCAATAGCCCAGCTCTTCCATCATCTCTAAATCAAAAAGCGTCCTCTGCCCTAGACGCTGAGCCTCAACTAGCTTACCCAGCGATTCAAGCTCTTGTAATCGCTCTCGCAATTCGTCGCGAATCGTATCGATCGCCCTTTTGCGATTCTCGACCGTCGTGACATAATGACTCCCCGGATAGATCGTCACCTTAGGGAGTCTTTGAAGTCGAATTCCTCGGAGGGGATCGATCTCAGATAGACTTTCGATTTCATCTCCAAAAAACTCCACCCGAATCGCTCGCTCCTCTTCGTAAGCTGGAAAAATCTCGACGACGTCTCCTCGAACCCGGAACGTCCCCCGGTGAAAATCCACATCGTTCCGTTTGTATTGAATCTCAACCAACTTGCGCAAAACATCCTGCCGTTTAAACTCGCGCCCCGCCTCCAAATACAGAAGCAGACCTTCGTAAGCTTCGGGAGATCCCAAGCCGTAAATGCAAGAAATTGACGAAACAATGATCACATCATTTCTTTCCAGGAGCGACCGAGTCGCCGAGTGCCTCAATTTATCAATTTCATCATTAATTTGAGCGTCTTTTTCGATGTAAGTATCCGTCTGAGGGACATACGCCTCGGGCTGATAATAATCGTAATAACTCACAAAATATTCAACGGCGTTTTCTGGAAAGAACTCTCGAAACTCCGAAAACAACTGAGCAGCAAGGGTCTTATTATGACTCAGGATCAAGGTGGGCAAACCCAACTGTTGAATCACATTGGCCATAGTAAACGTCTTACCCGAACCGGTCACCCCCATCAGTACCTGAGCTCGACGTTCATCTCGAATTCCTTGAACCAACTTTTCGATCGCTTGCGGCTGATCCCCCATCGGCTGAAAGGGGGTTTTAAGTGCGAATTTTCTCTCTGCAAATACTGCCATAGGGATGGATTCCTTATTATCTGAAACTCGATAGGAACAACACACGAACTTCCGAGTCGCCTGCCTCGTCTCACGCAAGACGCCCGCTCGGATATCAATTGATCGTAAAATAGATCGATTTTCTTGCAAAACTCTTTTTAACCGCTGGTTTCAGCGATACAATGAAGTCGAACGGACGGTGCGTCAAATGACCAGTGATCTCCTTCGGCTAAAATACCCGATTGTATTGGTGCATGGACTCGGAGCTCGTAGTAACTTTGGACCGATTGACTATTTCTACGGACTCCCTGATCTGCTTCGCTCAGCACACAACCAAATCTTCATTCCCAAGCTCACACCCTTTCAAACGATCGAGTTTCGCGCGACGCAACTCAAGGAACAAATCGAAAAAGCAATCCCTGACGGAAAAATTAACCTGGTTGGACATAGCATGGGCGGACTCGATGCTCGCTACCTCACGTCGAAGCTGGGTTTCGCTGAGCGAGTCGCAAGTGTGACCACCATCGGCACCCCGAATCGAGGCACTTCTGCCAGCGACCTCGCTGTCGATGCCGTCTCACCTGCCGCGTTTTCTGCGATGGACCGTTTTTTAAAACTCATGGGATCCAGTAGCACTGCGCTGATGCAAATCACGAGAAGTTACTGCAATGGCCCCCTCGCACTCGATGCACCCAATCTACCGCAAGTCGCCTACTTTAGCGCAACAACAGCGATATCCAATCCAGTCGTCACGAAAGCCTTGCCCATTTTCTGGGTCCCTCATCGACTCGTCAAACAGATTGAAGGAGACAACGACGGCTTTGTCTCCGTCGAGTCAGCAAGGTGGGGTGAACACATTTGCACCTACGCAGGCGACCACTATTCTCAAATTGGACAGATTCTCGGCAGAGCCCGAGGCATGGATTACATTAAATTTTATACTGAAATTTTTAGCCGCTTAAGAAGAGATGGAATGTAATGAAACTCACACCCGAAGGCATCCACGACCTATCCACCGTCTGCACTGACTTTCGAATCATCCTGGATTTAATCAAATCTGGCTACCGATTTGACGACTCAGAAGCCCCAGCCCTGATGGAGCAATTAGAGAATGATCTCAAAATTCTCAATCATCACCTCCATCAACTCAAAGAAGAAGCCGTTTGATCAGCTGACCTAGCGATACTCCCAAGTCGCGCCGCTCGGATGATCTTTGATCAACACACCCCGAGCTTCCATGTCTTTTCGGATCTGGTCTGCTTTGACAAAGTCTTTAGCCCTTCGCGCTGCAGCTCGATCTTCGATCGCTCGCAGAATCTCTTCCTCAGTCGGGCGAGCCGCAGCACCTGCCGGATCCTCCGGACGGGAAATCAAGCGAATACGATTCAAATCAGCGAGTGCCTTTTCAGGGTCAGAGCGCCCGACTCCCAGAGTTCCGCCTAGATCCTCTTCCATCAGTCGAATCAACTCTTGCGCCCCCAAAGTCGCTGAGGGAGTGGCCTGAGCTAAAGGCTCAGCCAGAGTCCGATTAAACTCACGAATCACCGTAAAAAGAGCCGCGAGAGCCCCAGGTGTATTGAAATCATTCGCAAAGTGATCGTCCATCTCGGTACGGCCTTTTTCGCAGACTGCAGCAAACGCTCCCCAGGCTGCTTCAGCCCTCAGATCGGCCCTCGCTCTCGACTGCTTCAAGAGCTGCACAGCTTTGGCCTTTGCCTCGTAAATCCGATGCAATCCGGTCAAGGCATTCTCAATGGACTCGGGCCCAAAATCAATCTGAGACCGATAGTGAACTGAGAGCAGCAGATACCGCGCAAATTCGCCCGAGAACCGAGTGAGAAACTCCCGGGCCGTAAACACGTTGCCCAAACTTTTGGACATCTTTTCTTTTGAGAGAGTCAAAAAGGCGTGGTGAAGCCAATACTTCACAAACGGACCAGTGCCGCTCGCCGCCTCACTCTGTGCAATTTCATTTTCGTGGTGCGGAAATACTAAATCCTCACCCCCATGATGAACATCAATCCGATCGCCCAGCCATTTGGAAGCCATCGCAGAGCACTCAATATGCCAGCCCGGCCGACCATTGCCCCACGGACTTTCCCAAAATGGCTCGCCGGGTTTTGCCGGTTTCCACAGAGTGAAATCCAACGGGTTCTGCTTTTTATCGCTCACGTCCACACGCATGCCCGCAATTAAATCTTCAATTTTTTTATGCGAAAGGAGGCCGTAGTTTTTGAAACTCCCAATCGAGAAAATCACCTCTCCATCCTCGGCGACATACGCATGACCGCGGGCAATGATCTTCTGAATCAGATCGATAATCTCACCAATATGGGTGGTCACCGTCGTCTTATGGGTCGGTTCCAACATGCCGGCTACTGCAAAATCTTTTTCGACTTCCTGAGTATACTTTTTTGCTACTGCCTCTGAGGACAGGTTTTCTTCGTGACCCTTTTTAATGATCTTATCATCTACGTCGGTATAGTTTCGGACAAAGCAAACATCATAACCCACTCGCCGAAAGTAACGATAGAACAGATCAGAAACTAAGCCACCCCGCAGATTTCCAATATGAATCAACCCATAGACCGTCGGGCCGCACGAATAGAATGTGATTCGACCGGGTGTATAGGTCTGCAATTCTTCTTTTTTTCCGGTCAGAGTGTTAGTCAGACGGATCGGTCGTATTTTTTGAGGAGCGCTCATGCATCACCTAGCCTGAGTCAAAAGGGCTTGAATTCTTTTCAGAACGGACTCGCGACCTAAAATGGGAAGAATCAATTTCAACTCAGGACCGTGAATCTTGCCCGTTACAGCAGCACGCATCGGCATATAGAGGGATTTGCCCTTAACACCGGTTTGGGTCGAAACCCTCTTCGGCAAGCCATCCACCTCTTCGACGGTCAACGGCCCCTGGTTCGCGCTCAATGTGCCTACCATAGCCTCCACTACCGAAAGAGCCGTGGGCTCACTCAAGGCCACCTTTGCTTCAGCCTCGAGATGAGGAGTCGACTCCAAAAACAACTGGGCAGCCTGCGGGAGTTCACTCAAGAGGGTGACTTCACCTCGAATGACTTCAATCACCTTGACCAACCAATCCTGCGAGTGTTTCTCTAACTGAAAACCTGCTCCTTCAAAAAACGGCTGAGCTCGACGTGCGATCTCAGCAGCCGGCAGGGAGCGAATATAAAAAGAATTCATCCACTGAAGTTTTTGAACGTCAAATACCCCAGGAGCCTTTTGGAGGCCCTCTAAATTAAAGGTAGAAATCAACTCAGCGATGGATAGAACTTCTGGATGCCCTGACGCTGGCTTAAACCCAGCGGGCGGCCACCAACCCAAGAGTGAGAGGAAATTCAGTAAGGCCTCAGGAAGGTAGCCTTTTTCGATGTATTCAAAAACCGATACATCTCCACTCCGTTTCGAAAGTTTTTGTCGATCCGACCCGAGAACCAGCGCGATATGAGCAAACTCAGGAGGAGTCCACCCGAATGCCTCATACAACATCAATTGACGAACCGTATTAGAGAGGTGTTCTTCGGCCCGAATCACATGACTCATTTCCATCAGGTGATCATCGATGACACAACAAAAGTTATAAACTGGAAAGCCGATGCCTTCGGCAATCTCTTTTTCGCCTGCTCCGGGAGTCCGAGTGACTAAAAAGTCTCCCACCATTCCCTCTTTGAATTCGACCCGACCGCGAACGTGATCTTGAAGAACGTAGGTCTTTTGGGGAGCCCGAAAGCGAAGACCAGCCTTCTCGCCCTGCTTGAGACGGGATTGAGCTTCCTCTTTGGATAAGCGAGCGCAAGTCCCATCATAGTGAGGAGTCCGACCCAGTTTCATCGCAGCCTCTCGCTTTTGAGTGAGAAGCTCATCGGAGCAGAAACAATAATAAACCCGATCCTCAGCGAGAAGCCGACGAACATAGTCCGCATACAGAGAGAGTCGCTCAGACTGACGATAAGGGGCATGAGGTCCCCCTACATTTGGACCTTCTTGGTAATCGAGACCAAGCCGCTCCACATCTCCCAGAATCATGCGTTCGCTCTCACGGGTACTGCGAACTTGATCCGTATCCTCTACGCGAAGAACGAGAGCGCCGCCTAATTTTTTTGCAAAAAGCCAATTAAAGAAGAGGGTTCTCGCCCCTCCCACGTGCAGATGTCCGGTGGGACTAGGTGCAAAACGAACACGAATCTGACTCACGGGTGCAGACCCTTCCTTTCCAATAGCAAAATCAAGTTGAACGATGAATCAGTCGGGCAGAGGCCATCTACGAATGCGGACTACCTCGACTCGATCATCGGATTAGGAGGCGAAAATCGTCTGAATTTCCTGCTCGATCACTTCCTCTTTGGACTTCTTCGCGAGAGAAATTTCTTTCACGAGTAAATGCTTCGCCTGATCCAGCATTTTGCGCTCACCAAAGGACAAATCCTTACTATGGCGAAGCAAAAAAAGATTACGAAGCACTTCGGCAATTTCGAAAATTGAGCCGGTCTTAATTTTTTCCATGTACTCTCGATAACGACGGTTCCATGTCGTTTGATCAATTTTCACGTTACGCTCGCGCAAAATATCGTAAACCGTATTGACGTCCTGATTCGATATAATTTCGCGCAAACCCACAGAGCCCACATTATCTGTAGGCACCATAATCGTCATTTGATTATCGACGACTTGCAAAACATAAAATTTCTTCTTTTTCCCACCAACGTCTTTTTCCTCAATCCGCTTAATCACGGCGAGACCATGAGCTGGATAAACCGCACTGTCACCGACTTTGAACATGCTGTATCACCTCCAACGACCCACTCCAAATCTTAATAAAGGCCAATTCCGAAACCACTCGTAATCTTTCTTCAAGAGAAGACTTAGAATTTTGACCTGCAGAACCTATCAATAAATTTAGAAAAAGTCAATTTGAAGTACCTCTAGCCCGATCCTCCACAAGATCCTCTCATCTCCGAAACACGGCTTTCATGTCAGTTCGCTAGGCCTTCCGGTCCATTGGGAAAGTGAGCGATCCATGAACTCGGCCATTATGAGGTTTGACAGTTTGTCGAGTCTACGCCTCCAACAGGATCTGCATTCGACATTTTGTCAGTTTTCTCGAGACTCTGTGCCTGCACGAGAAATCTCAAAAACCGTCTCAACACTAGTTTTCTACTTGAAAACATTCATGTTTTTTGAATAATGACATCCCTCAATTGTATCTACGATTTTTTCGCAACTTGGCATTCATCTTGCGTCATAGGTAGGCTGCTCATGACCGACGAACTGAAACATCAAAATCTACTCTCCAGGATCCAAGCGAAATTCGGGGTTGGAAAGACCTCCGACTCGGTCTCGACCTTTTCTGGCCCTCGCCCTAAGATCAACTGGAAAGATTTAGCAAGTCGACTCCAAAGCCTTGACTTACAAAAGACGGTCGACTGGGTCTCCAAGAAAGTTCAAGATCGTAGTTTTTCGTTTTACGGCAAACTGACGACCGTGATTCTTTGTAATTACTTTTTGGCGGATATCTCTTCGTTACTCGTGGGAGACTACCTTCCGACGCCCGCCTCTTTCGGAAGCAAGTACCGCCCTTCCTATTACTCCAAATCGAGCCGAGGGATGCCAGACTACGCCCCCATCGCCGGCAGAAACCTGTTCAGCAGTAAGGGCCTAATTCCAGGGGACGACATTGAAGGAGAAGGCCCAAACAGCGATTCGGTGCCCACGAAGAGCACCCTACCTTTAAACCTCATCGGCACCCTGGTCATGTCGAATCCCGCCCACTCATTAGCTACTATTGAAGATAAAGCGGTAGCGCAGATTTTTCCGGTCGGCATCGATGATGAAATTCCGGGAAAAATCAAGGTGCAAGCAATCGAGCCCAGAAAAGTCATTTTCTTCAATCGATCCTCCGGGCGTCGGGAATATATTGAACTCCCCGAAGAGCAAGAAAATGGTGCTTTTTCATCACGGATTTCGAACCTGAACGCTGGGGCTGGCGCAGCGGCAAGCGTCGAGAAACTCTCACCCACGCAATTCAACGTTCCCAGGGGCGAAGTCGATAAAGCGATGGCCGATTTCAATAATCTTCTAACTCAAGCCCGAGCCGTACCGAATACCGAGAACGGACTACCGGCAGGCTACAAACTTTTTCAAATTGTCCCAGGAAGTCTTTACGACAAGCTCGGTCTCCAAAATGGAGATGTAATTACCGGTCTCAACGGACAAGTCATTAACGATCCTGGAAAAGCCTTTGAAATGCTCAATGAACTAAAAACAGCAAACCATTTAGAACTCCAGGTCAAAAAAGAAGGCAAGCCGTTAAACTACGTGTACGACATTCACCCGTAAGTGAGAGAACCTATGAAACGAAATTCGCGAACCACTAAAGTGTCAAATTCTTGGATAGGAGTTCTCGCCGAGACTTGCTTGGTCCTCGCTTACCCATCTTCTGCCTGGGCGGATCCTGCGGACCGTTTTACGCCTCCTCCGGGGCTCAGCCAAATGTTACGACGGTCTACAGGAGGTCCCTTAGGAGGTCCTCCTGACCCGGCCAATCGAAATCTAGCTGACCTTGGAGCGCCAGGATTTGAACATTCTCGAATCGCTCCGTCCCCTTATTTCGACGACGACGAAGAAGACGGAGAAGAGGACGACTCATTTGCGCGTTTCTCGGGAAATCCAGCAGGGGCGCACCACACGGGCTTACCAGCCAATCGGCATGGCAACCCTCCTCCGAACTTCGGATCTGCTCCCCTGACCGGCGGCAACCCTCCAGGAGCCCGATCAGCGGGAGGACTACCCCGGAGCGAAGGACCCAACCCTGTTCGCACCAACCAAGGGATTTCCGTGGGCGGCCAACCCGCCAACGGCGTCATTTCGAACAGCGCCATTCCCGTCCTTAAAATTGATGATGAGTCAGCAGAAGGCAGCAAGGAAATGGTCACGGACTTCAATTTCCCTGATGCAGATATTTTGGACTTGGCGAAGACGTTGGGCAAACTGACGGGAAAAAACTTCATCCTCGACAAAGACGTCAAAGGAAAAGTGAGTATCATCACTAATTCCCCCATTTCAGTTTCTCAAGCTTGGAAACTCTTCCTCACCGCTCTGGATGTCAATGGCTATGCCTTAGTCCCGTCAGGCGCATACCTCCGCATCGCAAAGCAACGCGATGCCCGAGATAAGCAGATCAAAACTTACACAGGTGATTCATCTCCCGACACCGACGCGCTGATCACTCGGGTGTTTTCGCTCAAATTTATTAGCGCCGAAGAGGTCACCCGCACCTTTAGAAACTTAATGCCTGCGACTTCTAGAATTACCCCTTATGAACAAACCAACACGATCATCGTGACTGATACGGGGTCTAATATTACTCGCCTCGCAAAATTACTCGAGATCTTGGATGTTGAAGGTTTTGATGCCGGCATTGAAGTCATCCCGGTCAAGTACGCTTCAGCTGCCGAGCTCTCGAAGCTGATCGATGCATTGATCCCAGGAACGAGTGCTGGCACCGGTGCGGCCGGAGCCGGTGGTCCTACCGGGCTTCCTCGAATTGGCGGAGGCCGTTTCAACGCCCGTCGTACCAAAGAAGGCGGGATCATCAATACGATCATCGCCGACGAGCGCACCAACACTTTGATCGTCCATGCGAATGTCAAGGGAACCGATCAAGTTCGAGAACTAGTTGCTAAATTGGACCTCAAGGTTCCGACTTCTCAAGGGGGCGGCAAGGTCCGAGTTGTTTACCTCCAGTTTGCCGACGCAGAACAGGTTGCCAACACACTGAATAACTTCTCGTCCCAAGCCAAAGGATCTGGAGGCAATCCAGTGGGTGGGGGTGCAGGCACAGGAAGCAACCCGATTGCGGCCTCGCTCTTTGAAGGCAGTATTAAAATTTCCCCAGACAAAGCCACCAACTCGCTGGTCATCACTGCATCTCCTTCAGACTTCGTCACCGTACAACGGGTGATTAACCAACTCGATATCCCCCGCGAACAGGTCTACGTGGAAGTAGTCCTCATGGAAGTCGCGTTGCAGAGAGGGTTTGACTTTTCGGCCAACGCAGCAGCCCCGAACAGTTTTTTAGCCTCGACCCCAGCCGGAGGCAGTGACCTTTCATTTTTACAAAACGGCCCCCTGGGCGTGCTAGGTAACGCAGGAGCATTGGCGACAATTCCGCTCACCACTGCGGTCGGTAACTTCACCTCTCCGACCGGGCAACAGCTCACC